>CAWBIG010000186.1:0-10035 GCA_963788435.1 uncultured Acidobacteriota bacterium
GTACGCGGGCAACGCCGCGCTTTTGGCTGAAAGCCTTGAAGTCATCCAGCGCACTTCCGCCGTGATTCTCGCCGCCATTCAAGTGGACGAACCAACCCAAGAGAACGAGGCCGTCGCGGAGGTGGCGTAATGCGGACCCTGGCTCTCATCCTGATGGAGGCCGGGCCGCTCTCGCCCGGCTTCCATCTTCACATCGACAACCCGCCGTGGATGCCGCTTGACATCGAGGACATCGAGACGAGCGGCCCTAACGGTCTGCCAACCGTTTCTGTTGCGCACTACGGCCAGCAGAATGGCGATGCCATGCGCGACCCGGAAATGCTCTTCGAGATGCGCCGCGATGGGAGCGAGATTGCACTCGCCCCGTACTACTGGCGGAATGACTATCTCGGCATCGAGCAGTATTCAAGCTACCGCGACGATGCGCAAAAACTGTTTACCCTCTCAGGGCTGAAACAGCAACACGAAGCGTTCGCCCGGACTTGGGACAGAAACCTCCGGTCTCAGGGCTTCTATGAAGCCTTTATGCGCAGCCGGAGCCAGTAACCCGCCATTCAACGGGCGGGTACTGGACGTGCCCGCCTACGCATTCACGCTCGATAAACCCACAAGGAGAACCCCATGACAACCGCAGTTCAAACGCAATCCGAGTATCGCAACCTGCCGCTCGTGAGCCTCACTGAGTCGGCAACCAACCCGCGCCGCTGCTTCGATCAAACAGCGCTTAGCGAATTGGCCGAGTCCATCAAAACGCAAGGCATCCTTGCGCCTCTCGTTGTGCGACCCGTGGGCCAGCACTTCGAGATCGTGGCCGGAGCGAGGCGCTACCGTGCGGCGCAACTGGCCGGACTCGAAACCGCGCCCGTCCGCATTGTTCAATTGACCGACGCCCAGGCCCTCGAAACCAGCATCGTCGAGAACCTTCAGCGCCGCGACGTGCATCCGATCGACGAGGCAAACGGCTTCGCCGCGTTAATGCGGCTTGAGGAACCGAAGTACAGCATCGAGCAGATTGCCGCCAAGGTTGGCAAGGCCCCCGCATTTATTCTCGCTCGATTGAAATTGGTCGAGCTTGTACCCGCAGTGGTCGAGGCATTTTCGCAAGACGAGATCGGCTTGGGTCATGCTCTTTTGCTGGCGAAGTTACAGCCCGCGCAACAGGAGGAAGCCCTCGCCGCTTGCTATCAGGAGCAGTACACGAACGGCAACAAGGCCAAGCGCATCTTGCTTCCGGTCCGGCATTTGCAGCAGTGGATTGAGCACAACATTCTGTTGGAGCTTGCCTCCGCGCCGTTCTCGAAAGAGGAAGCCGCGCTTGTGCCCGAGGCCGGAGCGTGCCTCGATTGCCCCAAGCGCACCGGCCACAATGTTCTATTGTTTGAGGGTCTCACCCACGCGGACCAATGCTCTGATCCAAAATGCTACGCCGCAAAAGTTGAAGCGCACGTCCGCCAGACCATCGCAGCGAAACCGAAACTGGTACAAATCAGCACAGGTTACGGAGCACCAAAGGATGGCAGTGCCGCCGTGCCACGCAACAAGTATGTCGAGATTCGCAACGACAAGCCGACCAATCAGAAGCAGCGGGATTGGCCGGAGTACAAAACGTGCAAATTCACCACCGAGGCAATCGTCACTGAAGGCAGCGAGAAGGGCGAAACCAAACGCGTGTGCGCAAATCCCGAATGCCCAGTGCACCATGCCAAGAAAAAGCAACAGTCGAACGTTGCCGCCGATGCGGGCGTCAAAGCCGAACAGGAGAAGCGCCGTCGCGAGGAAGCACTCGCCCAGGCGACCGGCCTTCGGGTGTTGGGTGCCATCGTTGAAGCTGTTCCCGTTCGTCTGATGAAGCGCGACCTGCTTTTCGTGGTCGAGCGTCTTGCTGCAATGCTGGACGAGCGCCGTTTGGCCATCGTTCTACGTCAGCACGGCATCGGCAAGGCGAAAGGCTCTTCCGACACACCGGCCAAGTTACTTGTGGCCTTCATCCGCAAGGCCGAGGAGAGCATTCTCGGACGCCTGTTGGTAGAGCTTGTCATTCTTCACTCGGTTAGCTCTGCGAACGAATCCGGCAAGCTACTCAAGGAAGCCGCAGAGTTCTACAAGGTGGACGTGAATGCCATCACCACAAAGGTTAGGCAGGAATTCGCCGCGAAGGACAAGACAAAGGCCGAGAAAAGGATTGCGCCCAAGTCACAGGCAAAGGCCGCGAAGAAGTCCAAAGCTGCGTAATTCCACCAAGTATCCCTGCGGAGCCTGCCCACAGGCTCCGCATTTTCACGCTCGCCTGCCCGTCTTCCCGCCCTTGCATGAGCCTCCTGTCATCTGACAGGAGCGCCAGTTTCGTCCCACCCGACGGGCAGGATCGCGCCAAAGCGCGGCAACGCCGGCGTCACATCTAAACTATGGGGCGAAGACTTGGATGCCCTTTGGGAGTCCTACGAAGCAAAGCAAACGGCCGCTCAAAAATTCTATTCCGGCGAATCAGCTATCCTGTTTGGGTCATGCTGAAACGTTTGGCCATAGTCGCAATCACCATAATCTTGGCGAGCGGTATGTCCGCTCTGGCAACCGGGGGAGGAACCAAAAACAAAGTTGATCCACAACCCGATAGCCACAACAATAATCAAGACGGCCAGAAAACGCCATCCGTGATCGTACAGGTAGGCACTCAACAGGCCGACACGACCGAGACAAGAGAGAAAAATGATACGGACCAACAGTTGGTCAAATATACCTGTTGGCTTGCCATTTTTACGGGATTGCTCTTTTTAGTAAGCGCGATTCAGGGATACTTTTTGTGGCGGCAGGCACATCATTTGGAAAAGCATGGACTTGAATTGCACAGCTTGGCTCATGCTGCAAGATCAAATGCCGATGCCGCCAAGGATACTGCCGAAACCGCTCGCAAACAAACAGACCATATTGCCGCAGCCGAACGCGCTTGGCTCACCGTGGCAATGGGCGATGCGGAATTGCCATTAAAGGATATTTCCGACGATTTGATCGTGTGGTTTACTCCTAACATAACCAATTGCGGCAGAACTGTAGCTCACGTTACGAAAATGTATCTAAGGGTAAGATTCTGCGATTCCGTTAGTTGGTTTACTCATCCGCCCCGCTACGAGGATGAGACGGATCAGCCCGACGACGGCAGTCATAGGTTCTATGGCGGCAGGATGTTTGATGAGAATGTCTTGATTGTGCCAAATGGAACTGCCGCCCCAGTCCGAGTCAATCTGACTGGACCCGAACTCCGTCGATTGACGGACGGCGGGAACACCAGGCTGTATCTGTACGGATATGTCGAATATCGCACTGTTGGCACTCCCAACGCTCGGACAGGTTTTTGTCTCTCGTACCACATTCCAGGGACAATCGATGATCTGCTTGAAGGACTCCCAAGGGGGTGGGTTGTTTACGGACCCGGTGGCTACAACTACGCCAAATAGCGGACACACCGCCGCTCGCCTCCCAAACCTGCTGGAATGCCGTGACCTTCACGCCATTCTTGCCTTGTGACCGATGAGGAAGCAAAGTAGCTTGCTACCAGCCACGGGAGACGCGAGAACTCGCCGGGACGTGCCCGCACCGTCTTTCCCTTTCGGTGCTGCCAGAGCCTCACCGGAGGGAAGGGCAACCCGACCCCATTTTCTCAGGATGGCTTGTGAACGCCGTATCGGTTGGCTGTTCGCCAGTTCTGGTAATGGCCGTTCCGATGGTGGGCATTCGTTGCGCCGGGATATTGGCCACCATGCGATGTTATATGTTTGCCCCCGCCATAATACGGGCGGCTTGCCGACGGACGGCGTGCCGTGCCGTACGTTTTCGCGTGAGATCCTGTCCGATACCTAGGTCTCTGACCGCTTGATTTTGTATCATCTCCGTGCCCCATCCAGTCGCCTTTTTTCTAGCGAACGGGTGGGAGACCACCAAATTCCAAGGAACGAAATCACACGGTCAGAGACCTAGTAGTGCCCGCATAGGCCGCGGGCAGAGATACCATGATGCAAAACAAGGCCAGCATAGCGGCTATTCGTTTCATGGACTTTCCGCTCCCTTCTTTCGAGATGCGATTCTCACTGCGGATTCGACTTGGCAGGATGATCTTCAAACCATTTTCGCGCTCGTTCCTGCGTTTGCAATAAAACTGTGTTGGTGAGATGAGATGCCGCCTCATCACGATTCTTGATCACTTCCTCTTGCTTCATCGTGCCGAAAGAGCGACCCAACGAGGTAACTATATCCAGCCAAAAATATGCTTCTGCGTAGTCTTGCGGAACCCCGTATCCCATTGCATACATCAGTCCAAGGGCAAGTTGTGAGTCTGCTTGACCTTGTTCGGCAGCCTTGCGATACCAAGCCGCTGCCTGCACATGGTCTTCTGGAACGCCCATGCCAGCAACGTATAGGTGGCCAAGAGAAAATTGTGCCAATGCGACCCCGTACTCAGCAGCCTTGCGATACCAACGTACGGCCTCGACTCGATCCTTCGTGACACCGTTGCCGTGATCGTATGCGGCGCCAAGCATGAGTTGCGCATTCGCATTGCCCTTATCGGCTGCCATTCGAAACCAATGGACTGCTTGAGTAGAGTCCTTCGGTGCACCATTCAATCCGCCATAATAGAAGATCCCGAGCATGTCCTGTGCCTCTGCGTCGCCTTTATCAGCTCTCTCTTTGAACTCGGCTATGCTTTGGGCACATGAGACAGCTGTAACGTTCAGAGCAAGCAGACCGATGGAAATCGCCATTAGCAAGAAACGAGACGAGGTCATGAAGTCACTTTCTATCGTTCGGTGTCAAATGATAACGGAGTTCAGTTTACGGTGGTAAGGCTCATCGCCTGCGTGCATTGACTGAAAGCCGCTATGGGAGTGAAGAAATCGGCTACGGCTGGTAACGCCAGAGGTCGTTGAGTTGACCTAGCGCCCCGGTTGAATCATAGCCATACCCGCCGAAAAGCCAAAAGTTGCCGCTGCTGTCTGTCCAACTCACAGCAGCCGTCCTGTCTCCGGGAGCGTTGCTGGCGGAGGCGACGCCCTGCGTACCATAGACGCCTAGCGTACCGGGATAATAGACGCAATTAACGCCTACTGGACATGGCGTATTGCCTCCCCACACCAAAGTCCATTCCTTGGTTGAAGGATTGAACTCCCAGAGTTCATTGAGTAATTCCAAGTATCCTAAATTCTCTCCGGCAGTAAAACCATCTCCACCGAAGAGCCATAGGTTTCCGCTGCCGTCTATCCAACTCACAGCACCAGTCCCAACTCCGGGGTAGCCTGCAACAGAGGCAGATCCCGTAGAACTCCCACTTATCCAAGTCCATTCCTTGGTTGCCGGAGTGAATTCCCAGAGGTCATAAAAGAGAAGGGCATCCTCGGTCGAATCAGAGCCAGAGCCTCCATAGAGCCATAGGTTTCCGCTTGTATCAGTCCAACTGACGGCTCTTTCCCGCGCCCCCGGAACATTGTTAGTGGACGCAACACCCAAAGTGCCGTAAACACCGCTTGCATCTCCCGTATTGCTTCCGCTTACCCAAGTCCATTCTTTGGTCGCCGGAGAAAACTCCCAGAGGTCATTGAGTTCGTCGAAGTTCCCGGTCACCGAGCTAAAAACGCCTCCTCCGAAGAGCCAGAGATTTCCGCTCGTGTCAGTCCAACTCACGGTACTTTCCCGCGCACCGGGAACATTGTTAGCGGACGCAACACCCAGAGTGCCATAGACTCCGCTTGAACTTATCGTGTCGCTGCCGCTTATCCACGTCCATTCCTTGGTTGCGGGAGAAAACTCCCAGAGGTCATTGAGTTCGTACCCCGCTCCAGTAGTGCCGCCGAAGAGCCACAGATTGCCGCTGCCGTCTGCCCAACTAACGGCGGTGCCCTCGCTTCCCCGCGCGCCAGGGACGCTGTTAGCGGACGCGACGCCCAGAGTACCGTAAACACCGCTTGCATTTACCGTGTTGCTTCCGCTTATCCAAGTCCATTCTTTGGTCGTGAGAGTAAACTCCCAGAGATCATTGAGAACTCCATCCGTCCCGGTTGAATCATAGCCCTGGCCGCCGAAGAGCCAGAAATTGCCGCTATTGTCTGTCCAACTTACGGCATTTTCTCGCGCACCGGGAACATTGCCCGCGGAGGCTACGCCCAGATCGCCATAAACACCCGACTGACCACCGTTCGCACCCTCGGTACTGCTCCCGCTCATCCAAGTCCATTCGTTTGCCGTTGCGCTTCCAACCGCGACCGACGCGGTGCCTGATTTTGTATTGTCCTGTGTTGAGGTTGCAGTGATGACTACTGTTCCGACACCTGCCGGAGTGTACACTCCAGAAGAACTAATTGTGCCACCCGTTGCGCCCCAGGTAACTGCCGAACTATACGACCCGGTTCCCTGCACGATTGGCGTGCAGGTTGATGTCTGCGTGGTAAGGATGGATGCCGGAGAGCAGACCACTGAAACCGAAGTGATTGTGGACGGTGCGGTCACTGTTACCGTTGCATCGCCGGATTTGGTCGAATCCTGCGTAGATGTTGCGGTGATGGTCGCCGTCCCCACACCTGCGGGAGTAAGGACGCCAGCACCGCTGACCGTGCCCATGCTCGTGGGGCTGACGGACCATGTGACGGATGAGCTGTAATTTCCAGTCCCGCTCACTGTTGGCGTGCAGGTTGACGTTTGATTCGTGTAGATCGACCCCGGAGAACAGACGACTGTAACAGACGTGATTGTGGGCGTCTGCGGAGGAGTACTTCCGCCTCCACCGCCACCGCCGCAAGCTGTGATAAGCAAGGAAATCGAAAGAGCAAGGATCGCGGGCAGGTTCAGCAACGCGGCGGGCACTCTTCTTGCGTTTGGCGGGACAATTGGCATAAAGGAACCTCCGAAGAATTCATCCGAGCAATTCGCAATAGTCCGATACTCGGGCAAGTCTACATCAACGTGACTCATTGGGTGTGTACTCATCGACTGAGCGCCGCGATGATTACAAACGATGCCTGTGAACATCCGCATTCGGTTTGGCCGCGCAATTCGCCGCATTCGCGAGGAACAGGGGATCAATCAGGAAGAGGCCGCCGAGCGTTGCGGCCTGCACAGAACATACTATAGCGGCATTGAGCGCGGGGTGCGAAACGTCTCTCTGGTCAACATCGAAAAAGTGTCCAAAGGGCTTAAAATGGCGCTGCCGGACCTCTTCAGCCGACTCTAATTCTGCGCTACGATCTACGCCCTTGACAGTGTTCTGCACCGAGTCTGTGTTTCATGCCAAAATCCAGCAAGGCTCAGAGCCTCTGTGACGTTGTCTCAGAGAGACATTCACAATTGCGGCGTTTGGGGGGTACAATCTGGACGAAAACCTGCGACGGGAATATGCCCCCTCTTGTTGGGATTGGCAAAGGTGTTGATCCACCCGACGGGCACGGATGCGCCGCCGTATATCCTTGCCGGTGCTAACCCTCGTCTACTGGTTGTCAGACCTGGGCCGCCCGCCAGACGCTCCCCGTCATCAGAAAGGCCGAAACAATGCACTCGCACAGAAATCCGTCCGTTCTGTTTCTTGTCGTGACAGCCTTGCTCACAATGGGTTTGGCGGCCCGTGCGCAGCAGGATGGAGATGTGACGGTGATAATCAAAGCGAAGTCCAAACCGGCCACCCTTCCGACACTGTTGGTCATGTGCGACTTGGTCTGTAACTGGAAGCTGGACGGTGAAGTCAAAGGCCACATCGATGCAGGAGGGTCTGTCAAGGTTAAGGTCGAACCCGGCCAGCATATGGTGGAGGCCGTCACCGAGGATGGGTTTGATTGGGTAAAGCAACCCAGCACGGTTAAACCAACAGGGCAAACGATGGTCAACATCGAACTTGAGCCCATACGCGATGCACGGCTCATCGCCGAGCAGGAGGCGCAGGACCAGGCTGCGCAGGAGGCTGCGCGGGAGGCTCAGGCCAAGGCAGAGACGCAGCAACTGCTCGAAAAGGCTGCGAAGGCGGCACGGGACAAAGCTGCAAGCGAGGCGGTCCCCGGGGTCTGGGCCGACGCCGCAACGGGCCTAATGTGGACGAAAAAGGATAACGGCAGCAGCGTGGCTTGGAAGCAGGCGACAGATTACTGTCGGAACCTGCAATTGGCAGGTTATTCTGACTGGCGGCTGCCGGAAATTGATGAACTGGGGGACATCTACGACTCAAGCCTCAATGTTCCGGGCCATTCCATCGATGGACAGCCGCTCAATTGGCACGTTAAGGGTGACCTGAAACTTTCCGGGATGTGGGAAGTGAGCAATACTCGGGAAGAAGTCCCTCAGAATTCGTATCAGCCCTCTGGAAAGGCGTGGATATTTGAATTCTCCCAAGACTGGGGAAAGCGGTCCACATTCCCGATCAATTTGAGTGGAGGGCGTGCGCTCTGTGTGCGCACAACCGGGGACAGGGCCCTGCTTGAACAACAGGAGCGCGAGCGGGCCGCGCGGGAGGAGGCGGCCGGAGTTACCTGGACCGACACAGCAACGGGGCTAATGTGGACGAAGAAGGACCAGGGCAATTTGAACTGGAAGCAAGCGACTGCTTATTGCCAGAATCTGCAACTGGGCGGACACTCAGACTGGCGTTTGCCGGAGATCGAGGAGTTGCAAGGCATCTACGACCGAGACTCTGGCATAGCCGGCCATAACGTCAAGGGCAATCTGCAAGTACCAAGATGGTGGGAATGGAGCAGCTCCCAAGGAGATTCTTCCAAACATGTGCTGATATTTGACTTCAAAGATGGAATTAGGTTCTCAGGCGGACCTGGGCGCGATTGGACGGTAGTTTCGTGGCATGGAGACACTGCTGCGCTGTGTGTTCGCAGTGCCAGTCGCTGATTTCTGACTGAAGCCAGAAGCGGGTTGACTTGGCGATGGATCGGAACCTCGCCGAACAAGAGAAGCTTGCCGATGATTGGCTTAGGAAGTGAGTTGAAGCGTAAACTAGAGCCAGTCGGAAACGCCGCGTCATGGTCTAGCGCTACGCGGTTAACCAACTGCATCTGTTCGAAGAATGCATAAGCCCCGCCTTGATGGCGGGGCTCATGATGTAAGCATCTTTGAGCCTGTGGCATTGATGAGACCAGTTGCAGTTGCTACTGCTTGACAAGTTCCACTCTGCGATTTCGCGTTCGGCCTTGTTCTGCGCTGTTATCCGCGATCGGCTTAGTGTCTCCCAATCCAACCGCTGTCAGTCTGTTTGGTGCGATGCCGTTATTCACCAACCATGCCACCACAGCTGCTGCCCGTTGCTGCGAAAGTATCTGATTGCCCGCTTTGGTGCCGGTCGAATCTGTGTGCCCCTCGATCTTCATCTTCCAGACTGGCTGTGCCTGTAGCAGGCTCAACACATCTCCGAGCACTTTCTCGGATTGCGGTTTAATCGTCGCCTTTCCTGTGTCGAACTCGATTCCATATACCGCTGCATGCCCTGTCTTATTGATCTCCTCGGCCCATGCCGAGGCGTCCGAAGTCATTTCCTGCTGCATGGCCTCGGTGAGCACGGTTGTAACGTTGTATGCGCTGTCGCCGGTCATCTCCGACGCTACCACTACCACCCATTGCGGGCCTTTGTGTGCGGTCACATAATGCTCGGGAACATCGTAGCCGGTGAAGTCCAGCGAATACCCTGCCGATCGCAGCGCCTGCTCGGCATTCCTGCGAACCTGCAATGCGGATTTTCCCGTGCAGGTGTAATGAATCTTTTCAATCTTGCCTTCCACGTGAGTGGTACGCGGGTCCTTGGTCAGCGAGGTCTGCGCTTCCACCGCGTCGAAATCCGACTTGCTGCAATCCGCAATCACGCACCCCGACATGCGCGTAAGCAGAGCGGAATCCTTGCACCCTTCCGCATCTTGCGCCACAAGTCCCGCCGGGAAACTCAACATAAACAGAACCGCAATCAATATCGCTGTTATCTTCATCTTGTCCTCCAGGCAGTAAATTACAACGCTCACGTTAACAGGCACAAGGGCTCTATACGGTGACCGCCGATACGATGTGGAGTAT
>CAWBIG010000187.1:0-4053 GCA_963788435.1 uncultured Acidobacteriota bacterium
CGTTTCCGCAGGTCCGGAGGCGGTGCCCAGTCCTGCTCCGGCCCAACCGGCAAAGGAGACGATGTTGCGTGTCTGATGGGTGTAAGTCCTAATTCGTGATGTCAAAAGCCGGAACCCCAAGGTTCCGGCTTTGCTGTCTCTGGAGTTGATGCGCGAGGACAGAACGAGCATCAATCTCGGCGTGCAACAAATAACGATGAAACGGAGATGTTGAATGGATTCATCGGCTTACGCCATAAAAGTGCACTGAATTCTGCTCCGGGCCCATCCGAGGAAATGAAGGGCCGGCCAATGAAGATTCTCAGTCGAGCGTAACCTTCTGGAACTAAAACCATTCACTCCAATAAATATCTAATAATCATAATTAAGTGAGAAACTTGTTCTTTATTTATTTCAATTTATTGCGCCTTTTTCAACAGACATCTGTGCTTGGACGCGCGTCCGGTCTAACTCACGGCTGAATCGTCGTCTTCTTCCTAAATTACCGCCAGATTCCACCATTCCTAATGAAATATCTTGCAATAGGCGGAAAGTTGGGGTACGTTCTTAACCAACCGGTTAGTTTAACTAACTGGTTAGTAGGAACAATGAGCGTAGACGACAAAAACACGGTGAATGCGACGATTGCCGGCACCACGGAGACGCCGGGTTCGGACAAGAGATCAGAGACGCGCAAGCGGATTCTCGAGGTGGCGCTGAAGGAGTTTGCCGCGGAGGGTCTGGCGGGAGCCAGGACGGATCGGATTGCCGATGCGGCCGGCGTGAACAAGGCGATGCTTTACTACCACTTCGAGAGCAAGGAAAAGCTGTACGAGGCGGCGGTGGAGATGAGCGCGGCGCAGATCCGTGACAGCTCGCTGGCGGTTCTTTTCAATGAGTCGGCAACGCCGGGCGAGAAGCTGCTTCGGACCGCGCTGAACCATTTTGACCGGATCCTGGCACAACAGGAGTTTCAGAGCCTGATGCAGCAGGAAATGATGCGGCTGCACAAGGGAGAGTCGAATACCGCGGAGACGATCGTGAAGAAGGTGTTTGTGCCGGTGATCACGATTTACCAGGCGCTGGTTCGGGAGGGTGTGGCCTCCCGCGAGTTGATTCCGGTGGACTGGCTGCAGATGCACCTGGCGAGCCTGGGAGCCAACGTCTTCTATTTTCTGAGCGCACCGGTGTGGCGGATCATCCTGGACCGCGATCCGCTGGAGCGGAAGGAACTGGTGGCGCGGCGATGGAGCTTGCTGGAGTTTCTGGGGCACGCGATCTTCCAGGACCGGGAGCACGGGCTGGAGCTGGCATCGAAGATTTTCGCCGATACGCCTATGCCGGAGGTTCCTGAAGGAGGGGTTTGTCTGGGCGGGAAAGCTGTGAACGGAGCAGGGAGTGGGGAGTCGGGAAGTAGGGACTAGTGTCGCGCCCCAGAAGTTCGTCGCAGAGGCGAGCGGCCTCGAAATGCAGGTCCTTCGACTCCGTTTGCCGCAAAATGCGCGGCAAACTTCGCTCAGGATGACGGCAACATGTTAGTTCCGATCTTTGGGGACGAGATAAAAGGAACAGGAAAGCTCGTTAGTGGGAGGAAAATGTGAGCGCAAGAAATCGCGTTTTTATGATTTTGGGGCTTCTGTTGATAGGGTCGTTGATCTGGTATTTTGTGACGGCGCGGCCCGCGCCCGATCTGCACCTGATCGGGACGGTGGACGCGAACGAAGTGGAAGTGAGTTCGAAGATACCGGGACGGGTGCAGCAACTGCTTGTGCAAGAGGGCGACCAGGTGCAGGCGGGGCAGTTGATCGCGGTGATCGAGAGCCAGGACCTGGCGGCCGCGGAGGCCGCGGCCCAGGCCAACGTCGCCAGCCAGCGACAGAAGCTGAATGAGACCGAAGAGACTGAACAGCAGACGAAAGGCGAGGTATCGAGCGCGGCACTGAGCTCAGAAGCGCAGGTATACGCAGCGCAGGCGGCGCTGGACCAGGCGCAGGCGAACCTGGAGAAGCAGAAGGCCGATACGACGCGCACGGTAGCGCTGGCCAAGCAGGGAATCATGAGCGACCAGTCGCGCGACGAGGCGGTGGCGAGCCTGCAGGCGGACCAGGCAGCGGTGGAGTCGGCCCGGCATAATGTGGCGGCGGCACAGGCGGCTTTTCAGCAGGCGCGGGCGCACGAGTTGCAGGCAGCGGCTGCGGCAAAGACGGTGGCCTCCACGCGCGATGCGGTGACGAATGCGCACTTTCTGGCGCAGCAGGCGGCTGTGGAAGTGGGCTACGCGAAGGTGTATGCGCCGGTGACGGGCAAGGTGGAAGTGTGGGCGGCGCGGCAGGGCGAGGTGGTTGGCGCGGGACAGCCGATTGTGACCATCATGGACCTGAGCCAGACATGGGTGTATGCGCCGCTGCCGGAGACGCAGGCAGACGCGGTGAAGCTTGGCGACGCATTGCGGGTAGCGATGCCGAGCGGCGACACGGTTGAGGGCAAGGTGATAGCGAAGGCCGCCGAAGCGGATTTTGCTACGCAGCGCGACATCAATGGCGGGCGCAAGCGCGACATCAAGACGGTGCAGATCAAGCTGTTGATCCCCAACCCGGGCGAGGAATTCGTGCCGGGGATGACGGCGAACGTGTACATCCCCAAGGCGAAGCTGCAACGGGCGGAGATGGCGAAGCAATGAGCGCTGCGGTGAGGAGACACGGCAAGGCGGCTGAGGGCGCGCCGATGGAGCATCCCGCGGCGATTAAGGTGGACAACATCGTCAAGCGGTTCGGCACATTCGAAGCGGTGAAGGGGATCTCGTTTGAAGTGAAGGACGGCGAGATCTTTGGACTGCTGGGGCCGAACGGGGCGGGGAAGAGCACGCTGATCCGCATGATGACGACGCTGATGCCGGTAACATCAGGCCATGCGGTGGTGGGTGGGCACGACGTGGAGAAGGAAGCGAACGCGGTGCGGCACATGATCGGAGTGATTCCGCAGGCGCTGACCAGCGACCCGGACCTGACGCTCTACGAGAACCTGAGCATTTACGCGAAGTTGTATTCGGTACCGAGGCAGCAGCGGGAGAAGAATATCGCCGAGGTGCTGGAGGCGGTGGACCTGACCAAATGGAAAGACGCGCAGACCAAGACGCTATCCGGCGGCATGCGGCGGCGGCTGGAGATAGCGCGGGGACTGGTGCACAACCCGAAGATTTTCTTTCTGGACGAGCCGACAACGGGACTGGACCCGGTGAGCCGGATTGCGGTGTGGGAGATGCTGAACAACCTGAAGAAGACGCTCAGCCTGACCATGCTGCTGACCACGCACTACATGGAAGAGGCGGACCGTCTGTGCGACCGCATTGCGATTGTGGATCACGGGACGCTGGTGGCCCTGGACACGCCGGTGGGATTGAAGCAGAGCGTGCCAGGATCGAACGTGGTGGAGGTGCAGTTCAACCGCGAGGATGAAGAGTGGCAGAAGCGGCTGGAGGCGCTGCCAGAGGTGACGGAGGTGCAGTCGCAGTCGACGGGAATGTACCGCGTGCTGACCTCGAACGGTTCACAGACCACCACGCAGATTGTGGAGATGGCGTCGCGGATGGGCGAGCAGTTGACATCGTTGAGCGTGCAGAACACATCGCTGGACGATGTTTTTGTGCACTACACGGGACGGCAGTTGCGGGATGAGCAGGTGAAGGCGGTGTTTACGATGCCGCCGCGGGAGTCGAAGCCCTGCCCGATAGAATTTTGCGGAACATCATGTGATGACCGTAGATGGCGCGGGTCGAATCGTTGTCCTGCTCGATGACTGCGCCTTCCAAAGTTATGCCGGCGAAAGACGCCTTTCGAACGTGAATAGGTCAGCACTTCAGTGTTCAGCAATATGTCGGTTCCGGCGGAGGTATGACGGCCGACTGGGCGAGCCGCGACCGATCCTTCTCCAGTGAGTTCAAACTTGGTGGACAGTAAATGCTGCAGACCACGGTCGTTCATGACCAGCATGACGAGGTCCACGCCTTCGACGCCGATCTGCAAACCCCAGCTGCCACCGCCAACGGATACAAATGCGGCAGCGTCGAGCCTTCCG
>CAWBIG010000188.1:0-15927 GCA_963788435.1 uncultured Acidobacteriota bacterium
TATGACGTAGTAAATGAGACAGTCGCCGTGCTCAACAATAGGACGGGCGTCAGCCGCATGCGGAACGATCCTGCGGGATCGCACTTGAGTGATCGCACACGGCCTGTTGTTTTATCTTGCCGCCGCTACGGCTAACTCGGGAGCCGAATGATTCTCTTTATGATCTTCAGCTCGCCTCTCGTTCTGCTGCAACAGTTCGGCGGCGCGCTTTGCGAAATAGGTGATGATGATATCTGCGCCGGCGCGTTTCATGGCAGCCAGAGCTTCGAACATGACGGCATCTCTGTCAAGGCGTCCCATCCGCGCGGCTGCGTCAATCATGGCGTACTCGCCACTAACGTCATAGACTGCGAGCGGCATGTTGAATTCGTGTTTCGCGCGGTAGACGATATCCAGGTAGAAGAGCGCCGGCTTTACCATCACGATGTCGGCTCCCTCTTCGATATCCAGTGCGATCTCGCGCATGGCTTCGTCGGAGTTGAAGAAATCCATCTGATGAGTTCGCTTGTCGCCGAAGGCCACGACCGAGTGGGTTCCCTGCTTGAAGAACGGGTCGTATAGCTTTGATGCATACTTCGCCGAGTAACCCATAATGGGCAGATTGGAGAAGCCATTGGCATCGAGTGTCTTGCGCATGGCCTCTATCTCTCCATCCAGCATCGCAGCCGGGGCAACCATGTCGCTGCCTGCCTGGGCGTGGGAAAGGGCGATCTTGCAAATCAGCTCGAGCGACAGGTCGTTGTCCAGGTAACGGTCCTTGATGATGCCGCAATGCCCCGTGGTGACATATTCACAGGCGCAGACATCCGTAATTACCAGCAGCCTGGGAACCGCTGCCTTCAAGGCGCGAATGGCCTCCTGCACGAGCCCATCCGCTGCATATCCGCCTGAGCCAATATCATCCTTGGTGGCAGGTACGCCGAACAGCAGCACCGCGGGTATACCGAGGGAGTAGACTGCCGCAGCCTCTTCCACCAGGCAGTCAATCGACAGATGGTAGTTTCCCGGCAAGGATTCGATTTCCCGCTTGATGTTGCTGCCGGGCACTACAAAAAGAGGAAGAACGAAGTCGCTGGCGGAGAGACGGTTCTCGCGAACGAGAGCCCGCATCGTTTCGCTCTTTCTCAACCTTCTGAGTCGCTGCGCTGGAAATGCCATGTTGTTTATCTCCTCTCGTGATCGTGCGATGGAACTACTATGGGGATTCGACTTACAACTTCCTATTCGAGCCCGATATCTTTAGTGTCCTTAGCAGTGAACAGGGGCGCGTTGATTACTTCAGGAAATGCGGCGAACTATTTTCCCGGACGCAGCAATCGCCAATGCCGGAACAAACTGGATTAGAGCAGGTATCTTGTGGGGCGGAAGGAATTCGCGGCAAAACCGAAGAATGCTTTCCTGGAGCACAGGTTCATCGGCGTTTCCCGCGGACAATGGAGATCGCAACACCACAGTGGCAGCCACAACCGCTCCGGTCACCGGGTTTTTCTTCGCCCGAACGTGTGACATGTGGACGGCTGGATGGCGATTGAGGATCGCCTCCACTTCCTCGGCGTACACTTTGAGCCCGCCCACATTAATTCGTCCATCCTGCCTGCCTACGAAGTAATATCGGCCGTCTCGCAATTCAACCAGATCGCCGGTATCAACAAATCCGTCAGCGTCTTTCAGAGAAGGCGCATCGATTCCCAAGTATCTATTTGCTGCCATTCCGGATCGCACCCTCAGCGTTTCCTCCTCCACTTTCATCTCGACATTTGGCGCGTCCTGGAGCAAGCCTACGGGGAATCCGGCGAGGCCATCTCGCACCTCAAACACAGTGCCGGCTTCATTGGATCCAAAGGCGTGTACGATTTTTGCCATCGGGTACACTGACCGAAGATGATCAAGTATGCCTTGATCTACTATCTCGCCCGATAACCGTATGTATGTTGGCGCAATTGATTCAGCTGATCCGCTCATCAGGGCGCGCCGCCATTGTGAGGGCGTGCCGGAAATATGCGTGACTCCAAGCGAACCAGCTCTGGTCAGGAATTGAGCAGGAGTTTCCGATGCGCTTGATAGAACCAAAGAAGCTCCGGACATCAAGGCACGAAGAAAGACTTGAAGACCTCCAAAACGGCGAATGTCGTACAACGTGCTCCAGATCGTCCTCGTTGCCGGAACTACGCTGGAAGGAATTGCCCCGACCAGAGTGGACAGCGTGTGGCTTGCAAGCTTCGGTCGTCCCGTTGTACCGGAGGTGAAGGTGACCCATTCCGTTTGCTGCTGAGTATTGCGGTCGCAACTCTTTGACCCGATGGTGTAAGGAGTCGGCGCGAAATGACGGATGCTGGAAGCCATTCCCGGGAGACCCGATGCATCTGAGACGATCGCATCCGCGTTTGTAGCCTCAATGACATAGGGAAGATGGTCCAGTGACAATTCGTTGGGATAGACCACGATCCGACGGGCGATCCCATCCAATTCGATCAATGCCATCCCCGCCGTTAACTGATCGGCTGTTATGACAATCACACAATGTCCGCGAAGTTCGTCCCCACGCCCATTGAGGATGGAACCCCTCGCCACATGAGCGCGGGATATCGACTGTTCCGCGTCGCAGATAAACGACGACGCCTCAGATCCGGACAAGCGAAATGCGTCCCATAGGCAAAGGGGCGAATTCACGACCGCGTTTTGACCTTCAGTCAAGTTCATATGAATGAAAACAGCATGCTCTTCCTAAGGTAGTTATCTATCCTCAAGGAGTGCGATGTAATGGACTACTTCAACGCGTTCTCATAGAGCCGAACAAAGTCGCCGAATGTTATCGGAAATCGCAAATCCTCATTTTCGTCGAAAGGGTCGGTTCCCAGGGAGGTTTCAAGCCGAGTGATAAGTACCGCGAAGCACAGCGAATCCAGCCCTGAGTCGACCAAAATGAGCTCGGGCGTGAGTGACGCGAGCCGCTTGCCGTGCTCGCGCGCCACCTTTTCAAATTGCAATGAAATCTCGGATTTTACGTCTGCCATTTCAGGTCTATCCTCCGCCGTGACACTGTGGGTCCAGGGCTCTATCTCGACGCCGTCAGATCACGTCTGCTTTGCGAGGCGGCCCGATTCGCAAATCTTCAAGGGGGGCCGGCCCGAGAGACCGAGGACGGGGAAACCTGTGGATAGCCAATCCACCATGTGTTTTTCCACAGTGACGCGTCCCTTGCTATTTGAAAAAGTATGATTTGCGCCTTCTATAAACTCCACGCAGATTCTGTGGTTATTCCCGGCGATCTTTAGCGCGTAGTCGATATAGTCGAACTCGCCCAGGCGAGGCGCACTGCCCCTTGCCTTGAAACCCGGCGCTTTGAGCACTAGTATCGGCAAGCCCGAGGTTGCGACTTGTTTCCAGCGAGCCAACAGCTGAGTATTTGCATCTGAGGGAAGCGATACGTCTTTCAGGCTGTAGCGAACATTGCGAATGTGGTCACGGAGATTGTGGGCAGAGCGACCGAAGGATGTGAGGAGAGCCCAGCGGCTCAGCTTGTGCCGCACCATAGGTTTCTCAGCCCGGGCCAAGTTGAAATAGGGATCCAAGAGGATCAATCCCCTAAAACTTGCGCCGGGGGCGGCATAGACAGCGGACACCGCACCAGCACAGTGACCCAGCACCACAATGCCCGACAACCGGAAACGCCTCTCCAGTTCGCTTGCCAGGAGCTTGACATCGGAGGCAAAGCACCCAGCATTGATCGCTTCGTGCACACCGGGGCCTGCAACGCCTTCTGAATCGCCAAGGCCGGGCAGGTCGATTCGAAAAGCATGGAAGCCACACCGAGCAATCGAGTGTGCCCATTGCACGAAGGTGTCACCAGTGGCGGCCCTTGACATTGTGAGCGAGTTGAGAAACAGGACGCCTATGCGTTCCTTGGTCGACTGGAGGAGAGATTCGGATGACCGCATTTCGGCGGGGCAATGATGAGTGCACCGAATACGAAGTCCGTTGCAGTCCAGATCGATTAACTCGCGGCCTTCTATCGCCTCTATCATATTCGGGACCTCATTGGTGAATTGGACGAAGCGACTTCGATCCATTCGCAATTAGGAGCGAACAACCAAGTGAAGTCCTTCACGTCATCCAATCCCCACTCTCCGTATTTCGTCAGCGGCGCCGCGTTTCGCGCGAGCTTAACGATTCTGACGGGCCGGTCGTATGCCCTATCTGCAGCCAGCTGGTTCGATAACGCCTCAGGAAGAGTGAACTGAAGCGAATCCCTCCATAATTTGGCGGTCCATTTATAGCCGTCCACTTCGATTGCGTTGCCCATTTCCAGCTCGCCGATGTAGTCCGCAGCGGACCGCTGTTCGGAGCCAAACTTGAACACTTGATCAAGAAACACCCACCGCAACAGAGTGGAACGGAGCGCCTCGTTCGCGCTTGCTGGTGTGGACCATAACAGAATCCCATCGCCAATGCCCGCGTCAAATGCCTTACCGGCAAGAATCCCGCCCCCGCCGAGCCCATGGAGCAGGAGCGGGACCCGTGGATGACGATTCGCCAGCCAGCCCGCTAGAAGCTGCACATCTTCGCTCCAATTCTCAAAGCTCAATTCTTCAAACTCGCCGGTGCTTTCGCCAACGCCGCGATGGTCGAAGCGTAGAACCTCAATGCGTCTTTCTGCGAGGAATCGCGCCCAGCGCACCCAGGGCAGATAAGAGTTGTGACGTTCGGAAGCGAATGGTCCCACCATCAGGACGCGGGCGACTGGGTTTTTCAGTTCATGACAAAACGTGTAGAGATGTGCGCCGTGTACAGGGAAGTAAGCGGCCGACCCGCGAGACTGCTTGTCTTGAACTTGAGTCTGTAATGTCATAGTTTTGGGGTTTGCGTAATTAGAGTCCACCATGCCGGGGGTGGTCAAGGTTACCTGCGAGTCAACGAGCGTAACACTAAAATGAGGGTGCTCAATGGAACGCCGGCTTTCGAGCAATTGTGGTTCACCCGGACGAACGAGCCGCATAACTATGAGCGGGATAAAGCTGCCGCGAACAAAGCAATCAGACATCGGCGCTGAAGGTTTTAAGGCCGAGAAGCTGGAGCGCTATTCTCCAAAGGAACTTCGGGATGTTGATTAGGTAGCGCTTCCAAAGGCGGCGGGGTTCCTGGCATAGCCGGTGAAACCATTGCATTCCTGAGAGTTTGACCCACGACGGAGCGTCCGCGATTTTGCCGGTGTGGATGTCAAAGGCTGCGCCGACGCCGACCATGAGGCGAGTATCGAGACGTTCGAGATACTCGGCCATGAATTGATCCTGTTTGGGCGAACTGAGTCCCACCCAAATGACATCCGGCTTTGTTGCGCTCACGAGTTCGCGCAGCTCTTGCTCTTCGGTCAAATTGAGGGGCCGGTAAGGCGGTGTGTAGGTGCCGACGATCTGAATTCCGGGGAATCGTTTGGTAAGAACTCCAGCGAGCAGTTCTGCGATACCGGGATTACCACCATATAGGAAATGGCGATAGCCGCGCGAGACCGACATCGAACAGAAGTCGAACATGAAGTCGGGGCCGTATACGCGCCTCATGTTGCGATGTCCCTGGAGACGGCCAACCCAAACTGTGGGCATGCCGTCCGGGGTGGTCATCAAAGAGCGGTTGAATATCTCCAATAGTCTGGAATTCTTTTGAGCCTCCATAATCCCATGGACGCCGGTGACACATATGTAACCTTTACTACCAGCCTGGATATGTGCGTCAGCGAGACGAATGGCCTGACCCATGTCGATCGCACTGACCTTGACGCCCAGGACATTGCAGCGAGAATGTGAGATGCTCGAATTGGTTTTCAGCTTGGACATGGCACCTTGAGCCGCGTGGATTCTGTTGCGCCTTCACTTTTCCTGAAATCTAAGTCGTGGAAAGGGCGGGAATAGGCTTATTGGCTTCCACCTGGTTTTCGATCCAAAGATAGGTTTTGGCTAAACCGTCGCGGAGGGACAGCGAGGGTTCCCAGCCAAGCTTTTGCCGGATGAGACGGTTGTCGGAATTCCGACCGCGGACACCCAGAGGGCCCTGGACATGACGAATGGACAGATTCTTGCCGGCGATATCCATGATCAGCTCGGCCATTCGATTGATGGTGACCATCTCCTCGGAGCCGATGTTGACCGGACCCGTAAAATCGGATTCCATGAGGCGGCGCACGCCCTCGAGGCACTCGTCAATATAAAGAAATGAGCGGGTCTGCTTGCCGTCACCCCAAATCTCAATCTCGCCGCCGTTACTGGCTTCGGCCACCTTGCGGCAGAGCGCGGCAGGGGCTTTTTCGCGACCTCCGAACCAAGTGCCCTCCGGACCAAAGATATTGTGAAACCGGGCGACGCGGACCTGGACCTTGTAATTCCGGGAGAATGCGAAATAGAGGCGCTCGCTGAACAACTTCTCCCATCCGTATTCGCTGTCGGGGTTGGCGGGATACGCTGAATCCTCTGAGCAAACCGGATTATCAGGGTCCATCTGATTATGTTCCGGATACATGCAGGCCGAAGAAGAATAGAAGAACTTCCGGACTCCGGCGCGCACGCCTTCATGGAGCATATTGAGGTTGATAGTGCCGGAGTTGTGCATTACGTCGGCATCGTGTTCGCCCGTGAAGATGTAACCCGCGCCGCCCATGTCCGCGGCCAACTGATAAACCTCTTCAATACCTTCAACGGCGCAGGTCACGACGTCGACTTTGCGCAGATCGCCGACGATAAACTCGTCGGCGGCCGTTGGTCTAAACTCGGGATACTTCACATCGACGCCGCGGACCCAAAAACCTTCATGCTTCAGGCGTCGCGTGAGATGACTGCCGATGAATCCGCCTGCGCCTGCGACTAATACCTTCTTCATATCTGTCTCCTTATTGGGAAATAGTGCGGATTATCAGAAGCCTCTGCGAGCGTTCGTGTTTCGCGTCCATTGCGCAGGAGGAGGGCTCTTTCTTTGAGGATGGCTGCATCCTCGCCGCCGGCAGCTGGTACGAATCATGCGCGAACAGAAGTTTCATGTTCTGCCCCAGCAATGGGAAGAGCTGAGGGGGAGGCGATGGCCTGAGGGTCTCCTGAGGCGCCGGGCACAGCCGAAGATCGACCGAGCAGGTTCCAAACGTCCCCGTTGGAAGCGAAACACGCACGGTCCTTGTATTGCGCAAGCAACGAAAAGGCTCGATCAAGGTTGGACCAATCGTCATTCTGTTCGATCTCCCAGGAGTGACCCCACAAGTGAACGACACCACCGCGGTCAGCGGCCCAGGCCAGCACGGACTCCAGTGTCGCTACCCAGTTTTCCCCGCGAAAGGTGGCCCAGCGCACGAAATTGCCTGGTCGAAGGCGCTTAGTAGCGTTTTTCAAATGGGTGGACATGGCCGCCGGAACAGCCTGTATCGTGGTCGGCATCAACCCGATGCCTGCGAGCAAACGCGGAGAGGCAAGCGACATAAGCTCCACAGTTCGGGCGAGAGTGAAGCCCGCGGCTCTGACCTGGGCGATATGGCTGCGACGAAACTTTCCCTTGGGAAAGCAAAACGAGCGACAGGGTACGGAGGTAATCTGTTCCAGCGCATTTTTGCACTGCGCAATTTCGTTACGGCTGACGTGGTCGGGCGTGGCACGAAGATCGCAATGGCTGAGGGTGTGGCCACCAATCTCGAAGCATGTGCTGAGCCTCCGGATCTGGTCGGCATCGAGGAGTTCTCTGCTGCCGTTTCGAATGGGGATGTAGAACGTTGCCTTCAGGCCGTATTGGACCAGCAGTTCGGCGAGCTTGCAATCCAGGGGATGGCCGTCGTCCCAACTGGTCGTGATGTAAAGAGGCTTGGCGGGCATGGGCGATACCGATCTGGGAAAACAGCCTTACAGTCGCACCAACTCTGCAAGAATCAACCGGCTAGAATTGGGCAACTGCGTTTTCACGGACTGAGGGGAACTGCCCGGCGGCAGCGACCCGGTCGAAAATATCGATCATCATCTGGTAATTGCGCTCGGGCGTGTACAGCTCTTCATATGTTTTGCGGGCGGCTGTCCGCATTGCGTGCCACTCAGCAGGATGCTGGAGCATCCACTCGATCTGTTCGACCAGGGACTCAGCGTTTCCGGAATTGAAGTGGAGACCATTGCCGCGGTGCGTCACCATGGTGGTGATGTTGCCGATATTGGAGGCGATTACAGGAGTTCCCTTAGCAAAGGCTTCGGCGACGGTGCGGCCGAAGGTCTCATAACAGGTCGATGGAAAGACCAGGGCCGCAGCCTTGCCCATGATCTCGTAAGTTTCCTCGAGCGGCATGGGGCCGAGATAGTCAAGGGAAGGAATGGCAGCGGCGTGTTCGCGGACAGATGTTTCGAGTGGGCCTCCGCCGACGATCTTGAGCTGGAGACGATTGCCGATTCGTCGCCATGCGGACAGAAGCGTCTCGACGCCCTTCTCCGGCGACAGACGTCCGACGAAGAGCGCATAGGCGTCTCTGCCGTCGCCCACACCGCGATCGGAGACAAAGTTGGGCTTGACGTACAACCGGTCGGCGGGCAGTCCCCCTTCGATAAACTTACGGCGGGCAAAGTCGCTAAGGGCCACAAAGGCGGTGACGCGGTTGCTCCAAGTGCCGGCGAGCCGATGGATTGAGGCCATGGCTGCAGGAGCCAAAGTCTGGGCGCGCGATTCCCGGTAGCAGCCATGAAGGAGCGAGGGCCAGGGGACAGTTTTCGAGATGCAGTCTTCGCAGATCCTGCCTTCTCGAAAGAAAGTAGCGCCGGGGCAAAGCAATCGGAAGTTCCGCAAGTTCTGGACCGTGGGGACGCCTTCGGCATTCGCGGCATAAAAGACTGCCGGGGAAACCTGGGGAAAGAAGTTATCGACCTTGACAAGATCGACATGGTGCTCCCGGATCAACGCTCGGGTAACCGAAAAGGTGGTTGGGTTCCAGATTGAGCGCAGGCCGATCCCAACCAGGGATTGGCCGGCGAAATCATGGTTATCGACGAGACGCTCGAAGACCTCATGGCCTCTATCTCGCAGAAGCGAATTCTCCAGGATATTGGACTCATCCTCGCCGCCGCGATGCAAATAGCGATTATGTATGCTGAGAATTCTCATCGTATAGTTCGTAGGTTAAGGTACGCTCGCCGGTCGGGTCTTGCTACAACGAGGACCGGTCCCCGGTTGCATGTCTGAACCCCGCATCAGCGAGAAGTCCAACGCAGGAGACGAGGTTGAAGTGTAATGTCGGCGTCAGCAGGCTTTGGCTTCCAGGTGTTGCCGCTCAAATCGGCAAAAGACCACTCGCCGTTGCCCCCCGGATTGGGGGGCAGCTGGAAATGAGTTTTCCCGGAGGGATTCCAGACGATCCAAGTAGTTTGGCCATCTCTAGTCAAGCGGCAAGTCCACAGATGCCTTTCATCCTCGGCGCAGCTGTCGATCTGCGCCCCCGTCATCCAACTTTGCATGATCTGAAACGCTTTTGCCGCCGGCGTAGGACGGGAATCCTGACCCTTAGTTAGCAAGAGCGTGCACCAATCGTGCTCGTCCCATGCATACCAATAGAAGCGGCTGACTCCGGCTGCCCAGGCGAGCAATATCGAGCGAGCGACGTAACCGGAAGCCTCATCAGAGGACGTGAAGTGTTTGGGATTGGCCCAGCCGGTTTCGGTGTCCCACAGAGGCAGATGAATGTGATTCCGTTTCATGCGCGAGCGGACTTCGGCCGCCAATGCAGGAATCTGTTCAGGAGCATCCGGCGTAACGTAAAGATGGTACGCAATCACGTTTACGAATCGCGCCCCACCCTGCTCGAGAAAGCTCTCAAACCAGTCCAGGCCATCAAATGAGGTTACGCTCGGGGAGACGACGAGGGCCGCAGGATCGATGGCGTGTATGGTTTGAGCGGCAATGCGCGTCATATCAACCATGGTGCGAACGTCCCCCTTATAGAAGCCGTGCCAGTTTGGCTCGTTCCAGACTTCATAGGCCTGGATTTTGCCCTTGTAGCGCGAGGCGACTTTCTCGACGAGGTCTCTCCAATCGTCGAGATTGGGGGGAGCGGTATCGATGTGTTCCCTTTGTTGGGCGTCACCAGTGACGTTTGCAGCCCACGCCGGCGTTTTGCCGAAGCAGAGGACCATTTCAACGTGATGGTCGGCGGCCAAATTCACGAGGCGGTCAAGGCGGCCGAAGTGCCAATCGTTCTTATTAGGTTCAAGATCTCTCCAGGTGACTCCGGTATCCCAAAACCTGATGGCGCCAAAGGGCACGGTAGGCCAGGATGTGAATTCGAGCAGACCGTGGACGTGCATCCCGAAGTAGACAGGAGGAACCGTTCCGGAAAGGCTTTCCAGGGGTGGCGCAAGAGCGGGCCGCTGGTGGCCGGAAACGGGCAGCAGCGCGAACAAGGCCAAAATGCTGAATAGGATCGGACGTATCATGGTTAAGATTCGACGTCTTGAAACCCGCATCTAATTCCCTTTGCGCCGGCAACGGGCGACCTATCCGGTTGCGGATTTGACCGTAGGGTGAGCGGAGAGCCCTTTAGTGGCGTTCTCCCTGCGAATGAACCAGTGAATCACGAAGTAGAGGGAAATGGCCAGTGCTCCGTCAGAAGCGAGGCTGGACCAGCTGGCGCCGCGCCAAGAATATACCCGGATCAGCCAAAGATTAATCAGGATATTGAAACCGGCTACTCCAAGTTGCGTGGCGGAACGCGCCGGCTGGTGATCGCCTCCGGTGAGCACGTCGGTGAGGAACGCGTGGATGCTCCTGATGAGCGGTAAGGGACACAGCCATTGCAGGGCGATGGCACTTTCGGCGTATTCGCGGCCCATCACAAGGGGCACAAGAGCGGACCCGGCGAAGAGCGCGAGGCTGGCTAACAGCCCGTAGATGATAGATCGCCGGAGAATTCGCCGGGCAAATTGGTAGGCTCCGGCAACGCCATTTTTTCCCTGGCGAAAAAACTCTGGATAGGTTGCTCCTGCCAGGGAGCGAATCGGTACGGTGGCGGCATCAACGAACCTATAGGCTACAGCGTAGATTGCCGCGGCCTCGACGGAACTGAGGCGGGCCAACATTGTCTTGTCAATGTTGTTGTAGATCGTCTGAGCGGAGAGGCTGGTGGCAAAATGGAAGCCTTCGTGCAAAGAGCTCCAGATGCGACCGATCTCCAGTTTCGGAGCCGAAGATGCCCGCGCAACCTGCACGATCTGGAACACAGCGGCGATTAGGGCAGCGGTGGTGTACAAGTAGGCCCAAACGGCAGGGGAAGTGGACGTGAACAACAGGATTAAGGATGCGATGAAGCGAAGCAGGGACGAGAAGACCAGCACCTGGGATGCCATTTTAGGCAGATCGATGGCCAAAAAGGCCAAGCTGCAGATGGCGGTAATCTGGGTGCAAATGAGATCGGCCAGAGCAACGGCGGCCAGCATGAAAATGGGCACAGACGGTGGCAACAAGAAACGGCGCAACAGGATCAAAATGGCAGAAAGCAGGAGCCCCGATACGACGGTAATGAGGATCGCATTGCCAAAGTAAACAGGCAGCTCCTCCCGATTGCGGGCCGTGTATTTCACCAGCACCTGGCCGGCACCCCAGGGGCCAAAGGGGGACAGAGTGAGTACAATCGCGGTGCAGGCCACAAAGGTTCCGTAACCCCTCGGACCCAGTGCGTGCGCAACGATGACAAAATATGCGAACTGTGACAGGAGCTGGATGCCCTGCCCCTGGAACAGCCAAGCTGCGCTACGGAGCAAGCGCGACTTTAGCAGGTGGCGCAACTGAGTTCGAAGGGAAAGATGATCGGCCGCAGACATGCTTGAACCTGAGTAAGACGCCGCACACGATTCCGGGCGGGTTTCCGAGTCATGGGTGCACGAGCACCTGGCAAGAGATCACTCATCCAATGCCTCGTGGTGAACTTACTCAAGAGAAGGACGTACCGCTGTGTTTCGAGCGTTCAATCTGACATTTCCTCCGCACTTCGGCCAGAGTGCTCGTTGCGCGCTTGCACTTTGTCTCGCGGAGAAAGCCGGTAGGCATGCAGAAGTAGTTCGGTGCGGCTGGAGACGCCGACTTTCTCAAAGATACGGAAGAGATAATTCTTGATCGTATTCTCGCTCAGGCTCAGCGAGCGCGCGATATCGCGGTTCGACAGACCCTCGGCCAGCAGGTTGACTACATCAACCTCGCGCTTGCTGAGTTTTTCGAATTGGAGGATTTTTCGGCCCCTCGCCAAAGAAGACGGGCCAGATGCGAAGTCCACATTTTGAAGCGCATCCATTACCCAGTGGATTTCCTGCACATTGGCCCAGATTTGCCCCTGATGGACAGCGTGGATGCATCTGGAAAGCAGCTCGTAGCCGCTGCCAGCCATTGAGAAGACTGCCTTCGCGCCAAGGCGGAAGGATTCGACCACATTAAACGCGTCCGAGGTCTCCATCAACATTACGGAGCGGATCTGGCAATGTTCCTGGCGAAGGGTTCGGAGTACGTCAAGTCCGTCCCTGTTAGCGGCCAGGTTCAGCGAGATCAATGCAACATGGATGTCAGCATGGCGGGTGAAGGCGCTGACAGCTTCGGGTGACGAGACGTGAGCGGACACACGGATATCGCGCTCATGGTTGAGGGCCTCAACGATGAGCCGGCCAGTGAGAGCTTTTGGGAAAACCAAGAGCACTTCAACTGGACTGTTTGACAGGGTTCTTTCTTTCACGATGGGCGACATTTGCGGAAGAGTTCTGTTCTCAATAGTAAACACGGGCTTTGCTTCCTGGCATCCGACGGCAGATCGAAAGGGCGGAGTGGGATCATGCGACCATAATCGCAGCATGGATGAACCGCAGGCCAGGTCGCATCGAGATCAACCGAGGAGGACGCTATCGGTCTCGGTGACCCGGCGAAGCAGAACAGGGCCTGGAGCCGGTTCAGCCTCTTCGTAACGATCCGCGGAGGCGGCTACTCGAAGGGGGCGCACATCGGGGCGCCCCATGCTGAAGTACATGAACCCAAGCGATCTCATTTCCTCGGGAGAGAGAAGATTGCGCCCGTCGATCACGATGGGATAGCGGAGCAAATCGCGCACCAGGGAGTAATTGGCGCGTGTGAATTCGTCCCAGTCTGTAAGAATGAGGAGCGCGTCGGCCCCTTCGGCGGCCTCGTAAATGGAACCTGCGTAACAGATACGGTTGGCGGAGAGCACCTCGCGAGTTTTCGGGCCGGCGGCGGGGTCATAGACACAAACCGAAGCGCCCTTTTGAACCAGCGAAGCGATAATGGCGACGGCAGGAGACTCTCTGACGTCATCCGTCTCCCCCTTGAAGGCGAGTCCGAGGACCCCCAGACGCTTGCCCTTTATTGTCCACAACGCGTTCTGGACCTTGCGCAAGAACCTCTCGCGCTGCTTGTTGTTGATCTCCATGACGTCCTCGAGAAGGCGGAAATCGTATCCGCACTCCCGTGCCACCGCTCGACACGCCGAGAGATCCTTGGGAAGGCAGGAGCCCCCGTAGCCAATTCCGGGGTTCAGGAACTTATTCCCGATGCGCTCATCGGAGCCGACCCCCTCGCGCACGTCGTCAACATTGGCACCGACGTTGTCGCAAATGGTGGCTACGGCGTTGATGAAGCTGATCTTCATTGCCAGGAAGGCATTGGATGCATATTTGATCAATTCGGCGGATTTGGTGGTTGTTGTAATCAGTTTTGCCTGAAAGAATTTCGAAGTCGGCAAGGGAAAGCGGTCATCGCGCAGGTAATAGGATCCGTCAACGAGCGGCCTGTAGATTTCCGTGAGCACGGCGATGGCGCGGGGCGAGTTGGCGCCAATGACGATGCGGTCAGGATAAAGGAAGTCGGTAACTGCGACGCCTTCGCGCAAGAATTCGGGATTGGAGGCAACATCGACGAACTCCTCGCTTGCTCCGTTCAAAAGGAGAACACGGCGAACCCAGTCGCTGGTACTGACAGGAACTGTGCTTTTCCCGATCACGACTTTGTAACTGGTGAAGGAGGGCGCAATCTCGCGCGCTACGGACTCGACGTGGGAGAGGTCGGTTTCTCCTTGCGCTGTCGAAGGAGTTCCTACGGCGATCATGATCGCCTCGGATGCGACCGCGGCCTCGGTCAGATTCTGGGAGAACGTGAGGCGGTGTCCGCGGTGCCGATCGAGGAGCTCCGGCAAGTACCGCTCGTGAATAGGGCATTCTCCGCGCATCAACGTTGCATACTTGGCGAGATCGTTATCGACGAGGATCACGTCATGGCCGATTTCAGCCAAACAAGCGCCGGCAACGAGTCCGACATATCCGGACCCAACAACGGTGATGCGCATATAAGCACCTCAAGAGAATCGTTCAGACGGGCAATCTGAAAATGGCGGATCGGAAAACGCAGCCGGAACCGCGCATACCCACGAGAAATGAAGCCTATTATCGGAATTACGGCCGGCTATGTGCCTCGCGCCGCGAACATGGCGGTGTGCAGGAGCAGGGCGAGGTCGAGGAAGAAACTGCGATGTTGCATGTAGTACAGATCGTATTGCAGGTTCTCGTGAATGAGAAAATCGCGGTCGGCGCTCAATTGCCAAAGGCCCGTGATTCCCGGCATGACCTGCAACCGCTGGCGCTGGCGCGCGTCGTACTTGTCGACAATGAAAGGCATCTCCGGCCTTGGGCCGACGAGCGACATGTGACCGCGGAGCACGTTCAAAAGTTGTGGTAGTTCATCGAGGCTGGTGCGGCGAAGCCACCGCCCGGTGTGGGTGATTCTGGGGTCGCGCGAATCTTTGGGGTGATAGCCATATTTCGGGCATCCGACGTGCATCGAACGAAATTTGAGTATTTCGAAAGGGACTCCGTTGCGGCCAATGCGGAATTGCCGAAACAGCACAGGTCCCGGGGAGTCCAGCTTAATCAGCACCGCGATGAGAAGCCAAGCAGGTGCAGTCAAGAGGATGAGCGTAAGGGTCGCGGCGACGTCGAAGAAGCGTTTGCAGAAGTCATACAATGGCTTCTCGTCAGGTGGCGTCAGGGACGCTACGAGCACTCCATCTAGATCCGCGTACTCCAGGGAGAGATTCTCCGGGATGTTTCCTGTACTGGGGACGAACGAAACCGCGGAACCGGCGGAGAATGCTTCTTGCGCTACAGCGCTGAGCCGCTCCGTAGATAAAGTCGGGATGCCGACCAGCACAAGACGCGCCTTTAGCCGATGAATCAATTCCGCGGTCACCGGGCCGCAAAGTATGGGAAGGGAATGTTTGCGACGATATCCAGATTCATGAACAAGCTGGCCGGCCAGGCCAGGGTTGTCGTCGACGATCGCGATCGGACGGAGGCCAAGCTTAGGAGAACGTGTGAGCGCTGAAAAGAGTCTTTTGCCGGTTTCGCCCGCACCATAAATGAGGACGTTCTGAATGCCGTGACCGCGCGCGTGCAGATTCCGAACCACACGGTAGAAGAGCTGCTTTTGAGCGGCGATTGCGACAGGAACCGTGAAAAATGCAAAGCAAATAATAACGCGGGAGATCAATTGAGCCATCAAGATGGTTGAGAAGAAGAAGAGTCCAAATGCGATAACCGCGACACGGAGAGTGCGTTCGGTTTCGCGAATTCTTAGAAGGCTGTTCGCGGACTCGTAGGCTCCGTCGCGTTCCATGAGAATGACGAATATCAGCGCCAAGCTGATGGAGGCGAGGAGTACACTCTGGAAATCGTAGTGGAGGCGCTTCCCCACCTGGAGGAGCTGATAAGTTATCCAACAACTTTGCACGGTGAGCACTACGGTGCAGAAATCCGCGGCGATCTCTGCAATAGTGATGAACCTCTCGGACCTGTGACGCCGCAAAAAAACCGCCATAGCGGCGTGCTGTCCAGACGAAACCTGGGGCAGCAGGTTTTGAGATTCAGCCGGAGAGGTAGCGATACGACC
>CAWBIG010000189.1:0-9504 GCA_963788435.1 uncultured Acidobacteriota bacterium
TGAGCGGGTGATTCCCGACGGGCAACTGTTTCGCAAATTGGAGGCCAGCACATGCGGGTCGTGATGTTAGCGAGCAGCGGCCGGATGTACACCTCCCAGGTTTACCTGGTGCTCGGCGACGCCAACCGGCTGGAGGACGTCAACACCCTCGTGGATGTGGGCCAGGATCCGGCCATCCTGGCCAGTATCGAGAGGGCGCCCACCGGGGTGGGGAAATGGCCCGTGGAACAGGTGGTGCTGACGCACAGCCATTCCGATCACTGTGCGCTGCTGCCCGAGGTGCGGGCGGCGTTCCGACCCAGGGTGTGGGCCTTTTCTCCGAACGTCCCTGGCGCCGACGGCCAGCTGCTCGACGGGGACACCATCTACATGGGCGACGCGGCGTTCGAAGTGATCCACACCCCCGGCCACAGCAGCGACTCGATCTGCCTGTACAACCAGTCGGAAGGCGTACTTTTCGCCGGCGACTCGCCGCTGGTGATTACCTCGCCGGGGGGCAGTTACGAGGCCGGGTTCCGGGCGGCGCTGGAGAAACTGTGCGCACGCGATATAAGGCGAATCTACTTTGGGCACGGGCCTCCGCTGACAGAGCAATGCAACCACAGGCTGCGCGAGTCGCAAAGACTGGCTGGCTCAGCCGCGTAGGCCGGCGGATTGCAGCAACGAGTGAAGAATTAAGCGCCGGTGGCGGCGAACGAAACAGGAATGCAAAGGAGCAAGGATCATGGCAAGACAAGCAGACTACGGCCGGGGAATTCGAACCGACCGCAGTTCGTCCGCCGGCACCGCGGTGTTAGAGAGCCCGGAGCATGAGCAACCCACAACCAGGACCGGAAACGGTCTCCGGGGCGATGGCGGCCGTGCCGCCGTTGACCAGGAGCTCTTCGCCGATTACGCCGGGCAGGTCGCCGCTATCCGCAAGTCGCAGGCGGTGATCGAGTTCAAGATGGACGGCACCGTCCTCGACGCCAACGACAACTTCCTCAATGCCCTGGGCTACAGGCTGGAGGAGATCCAAGGCCGCCACCACAGCATGTTTGTGGACGAAGCCTACCGGCAGAGCGCGGAGTACAAGGAATTCTGGGCCAAGCTGAACCGCGGCGAGTATCAGGCTGCAGAGTACAAGCGCATCGGCAAGGGCGGCAAGGAGGTTTGGATTCAGGCCTCGTATAACCCGATCCTGGATCTCAACGGCAAAGCCTTCAAAGTGGTCAAGTACGCCACTGACACGACTGAGCAGAAGCTGCGCAATGCAGATTACACCGGCCAGATCGCCGCTATCCGCAAGTCGCAGGCGGTCATCACCTTCGACATGGAAGGGATTGTCCTGGACGCGAACCACCACTTTCTTAACGCCCTCGGCTACACGTTGGAGGAGATCAAGGGCCGGCATCACAGCATGTTTGTGGACGAAGCCTACCGGCAGAGCCCGGAGTACAAGGAGTTCTGGGCGAAGCTGAGACGCGGCGAGTACCAGGCGGAGGAGTACAAGCGCATCGGCAAGGGCGGCAAAGAGGTTTGGATTCAGGCCTCGTACAACCCGATCATGGACCTTAACGGCAAGCCGTTCAAGGTGGTCAAATATGCCATCGACGTCACGGCGCAGAAACTGGCGCTGAACGCCATGATGGCCGACGCCGCCCTTCTGACCAAGGCGGCGGTGGAAGGCAAACTGGCTACGCGCGCCGACGCCTCGAAGCATCAGGGCGACTTCCGCAAGGTCGTCGAGGGCGTCAATGCCACACTCGATGCGGTCATCGGTCCGTTGAATGTGTCGGCCGAGTACGTGGACCGGATCTCCAAGGGCGACATCCCTCCTAGAATCACCGACACCTACAACGGCGACTTCAACGAGATCAAGAACAACCTCAACACCTGCATCGACGCCGTGAACGCGCTGGTCGCCGACGCCGGTGTGCTGACCAAGGCGGCGGTGGAAGGCAAACTGGCTACGCGCGCCGACGCCTCGAAGCATCAGGGCGACTTCCGCAAGGTCGTCGAGGGCGTCAATGCCACACTCGATGCGGTCATCGGTCCGTTGAATGTGTCGGCCGAGTACGTGGACCGGATCTCCAAGGGCGACATCCCTCCTAGAATCACCGACACCTACAACGGCGACTTCAACGAGATCAAGAACAACCTCAACACCTGCATCGACGCCGTGAACGCGCTGGTCGCCGACGCTGGTGTGCTGACCAAGGCCGCCGTAGAAGGCAAACTGGCCACCCGCGCCGACGCCTCGAAGCATCAGGGCGACTACCGCAAGGTCGTCGAGGGCGTCAATTCCACGCTGGACGCGGTCATCGGCCCGTTGAACGTGTCGGCCGAGTACGTGGACCGGATCTCCAAGGGCGACATCCCTCCTAGAATCACCGACACCTACAACGGCGACTTCAACGAGATCAAGAACAACCTCAACACCTGCATCGACGCCGTGAACGCGCTGGTCGCCGACGCTGGTGTGCTGACCAAGGCCGCCGTAGAAGGCAAACTGGCCACCCGCGCCGATGCGTCGAAGCACCAGGGCGACTACCGCAAGGTCGTCGAGGGCGTCAATTCCACGCTGGACGCGGTCATCGGCCCGTTGAACGTGTCGGCCGAGTACGTGGACCGGATCTCCAAGGGCGACATCCCTCCTAGAATCACCGACACCTACAACGGCGACTTCAACGAGATCAAGAACAACCTTAACAGCTGCATCGACAACATCAAGGCGCTGGTGGCAGAGACCGAGGTCTTGATCAAGGCTTCGGCAAACGGTCAACTGGCCACGCGCGCCGACGTCGCCAAGCACCAGGGCGACTACCGCAGGATCCTCGAGGGCGTCAACGAGATGCTGGACGCCATCCTGCTGCCCATCGGCGAAGGCAACCGCATTCTGGCCCAGGTTTCCAACGGCAAAATCGACGAGCTGATCGCGCAGACCTACAAGGGCGATCACGAGAAGATGAAGCAGGCAGTGAACAACGTGGCCGTTGTGCTGCAGGGACTGCAGAAGGAGTTGGGAAGGCTGACGGATGCATCGCGCGAGGGGCAACTCTCGGAACGCGGCAAACCGGAGCAGTTCCACGGCGCCTACGCGGGCATCGTGAAGGGCGTCAATGACATGCTGGACGCCATTCTGCTTCCCATCGGCGAAGGCAACCGCATCCTGGCCCAGGTTTCCAACGGCAAGATCGACGAGTTGATCGCGCAGAACTACAAGGGCGATCACGAGAAGATGAAGCAGGCAGTGAACAACGTGGCCGGGGTACTGCAGGGGTTGCAGAAGGAGCTGGGGCGGCTGACGGATGCATCGCGCGAAGGGCAGCTGTCGGAACGCGGCAAGCCGGAGCAGTTCCAGGGTGCCTATGCGGGCATCGTGAAGGGCGTCAACGATATGCTGGACGCCATCCTGCTGCCCATCGGCGAAGGCAACCGCGTGCTCTCATTGATACGCGGCGGCAGTCTGCGCGAGAAGGTGGAGATCGCCTGCAAGGGCGACCACGCCAAGATGAAGGATGCCATTAACGGCGTGCATGGCTGGTTGACCGGTCTGATTGCGTACGTCACCAAGGTGGCCAATGGCGATATGACGGCGATCATGGCCAAGGCCTCGGATATGGACCAGATTCACGAGTGGCTTGTCCTGCTCAAGTCCAATATTGTCGAGCTGATTGCCGATACCGAGGAGCTGGTGAAAGCAGCAGCCGAGGGCAAGCTCGGGACCCGCGCCGACGCCAGCAGGCACCAGGGCGACTACCGCAAGATCGTCGAGGGGATCAACAAGACTCTGGAGATGGTTGTCGAGCCGCTGAAAGTTACCGCGCAGAACGCTTCGGCACTGGCGTCCTCGTCTGAGGAACTCACGGCTGTAAGCCAGCAGATGGCCGGCAACGCGGAAGAGACCGCGACCCAGGCCGACGTGGTGTCGGCGGCCAGCGAAGAGGTGTCGAAAAACGTCGCTTCAGTGGCCTCTGCCTCCGAGGAAATGCAGGCCTCGATCCGCGAGATCGCCAAGAATGCCAATGAATCGGCTCGGGTAGCCAAGAATGCGGTCAGCGTGGCGCATTCCACCAACGAGACGGTGAAGAAACTGGGCGAATCCAGCCAGGAAATCGGCAACGTGATCAAGGTGATTACTTCGATCGCGCAGCAAACCAATCTGCTGGCTCTCAATGCCACCATCGAGGCGGCGCGTGCCGGCGAGGCGGGCAAAGGCTTCGCGGTCGTGGCCAACGAGGTGAAGGAACTTGCCAAGCAGACCGCCAAGGCGACCGAGGATATCGGCCGCAAGATCGAGGCCATCCAGGGCGACACCAAAGGGGCAGTCACGGCGATCGAGGAGATAAGCACGATCATCAACCAGATCAACGACATCTCCAACAGCATCGCCTCGGCGGTGGAAGAACAGACGGCGACCACCAATGAGATCGGCAAGAGCGTAACCGAAGCAGCCACCGGGGTAGGCGACATTGCCAAGAACATTGGCGGCGTGGCCCTGGCGGCGAAGAACACCACCCAGGGCGCCAACGATACACAGAAGGCGTCGCAGGAGTTGAGCCGTATGGCGGCCCAACTGCAGAAGGTCGTATCGAAGTTCACGTTCTAAGCGATTCGGCTGTAATCGGCGCGGCCTGTCAGGTGCATACCATCTGCCAGGCTGCGTCCAATCGCTCAACAAGGAATTGCCGAGGAAAAGATGGCAAAAGCTCTGGTTGTGGACGATTCAAGAGCCGTTCGAATGCTCCTCGTCAGGACCCTGAAGCAGATAGGGTATGAGGTCCAGGAGGCTGCGAACGGCAGAGAAGCTTTGGAAGTGATCGAAGCCGGAGACAGCGGGGTAGAGCTGGTTCTGGCGGATTGGAACATGCCGGAGATCGACGGCCTGGAATTGCTCAAGAGGTTGCGCAGCAATCCCGCGCTCTCTTCGCTGGCGGTGGTCATGGTGACCACCGAGACCGAAATCGATCAAATCGCGGAAGCCATGGAGGCTGGGGCCAACGAGTATGTGATGAAGCCGTTCACTCAGGACATACTCGTCGAAAAGCTTCAGCTCGCGGGAATCCATCCTTGAGGAGTTCGATATGCCCGCGGTCAACAAGCGAATTCTCCAGCCTGGAGAGCGAATTCGGGTACTGGTGGTAGACGATTCGGTCGTCATCCGCCGCCTGGTCACTGTTGCTCTTGAGCACGATCCCGAGCTCGAGGTAGTAGGAGTGGCAGCCAATGGCTCCATCGCGTTGCAGAGGATACCGCAGTACCATCCAGACGTTCTCACCCTGGACATCGAGATGCCCGAGATGGATGGTTTGGAAACCTTGCGGCACCTTCGGCGTGACTATCCTCATCTGCGCGTCATCATGTTCAGCACGCTCACCGAGCGCGGCGCGGCCACTACCCTGGAAGCGTTGACTCTCGGCGCCAGCGACTATGTGACCAAGGCTTCTAACGAAGGGTCGCTCGATCACTCCATGGCGCGCCTGCGGGAAGAACTTATTCCAAAAATCAAGCAGTTCTTCGTTCTGCCGGGACGAGGCCGCCCCGCGTCAGCGCCAAAACCGGCGCAGGTTCAAGTGGCGCCGCTGCCCTGGCGTTTCAAGCCGGACCCGCAGAGTACGAAAGTACAGCCCAAAGTCCTGGCCATTGGAGTTTCTACCGGGGGCCCGACCGCTCTGGGCGCGATCTTGCCGCAACTACCGGCCGGTTTTCCCCTGCCGATCATGATTGTGCAACACATGCCGCCGATGTTCACGCGGTTTCTTGCCGATCGTCTCTGCTCCTCATGCCAGCTGCCTGTCAAAGAGGCGAGCCAGGGCGATCCGGTGGCTGCGGGCAAGATATTGATTGCGCCAGGGGACTTCCATCTGAAAGTGGCCGGCAATGGCAGTGGAGCGCATGTGCACCTGGATCAGTCGCCGCCGCAGAACTCATGCCGGCCCTCAGTCGACGCGCTCTTTTCCTCGATCGGCGAGGCATATGGCGGAGCGGTCCTTGCCGTCATACTCACCGGAATGGGTCAGGATGGGCTGCGCGGCGCGGAGATCCTCAAGGCCCAAGGCGCGGGCATCCTCGCGCAGGACGAGGCTTCCAGCGTGGTATGGGGAATGCCCGGCGCGGTTGTCAATGCCGGCCTTGCCGACTGCGTCCTGCCTCTCGACCAAGTAGTGCCAGAAATATTGCGCAGAGTGGGCCGAACCTAAGGGAGCAAATGGATGTCTAGCCAAGCCTCAGTCGCGGCGATCGATCCGAAGAATTACAAGTTTCTCCAGGAGCATGTCTATTCTCATGCGGGCATCGTTCTCGAAGGGGATAAGCACTACCTCTTCGAAAGCCGCCTCACGCCCATTGTCAGGCAACTCGGCCTGGAGACAATTGACGACTTGTGCGTTCTCATCCAGTCCTCTCGTCAGCCGGAGGTGAACCACCGGGTAGTGGAAGCCATGACGACGAACGAGACCTACTTCTTCCGCGATCCCTCTCACTACGACGCCATTCGGACCGTTCTATTGCCTCGGTTGATCAAAGAACGTGGAGATACAAAGCGGTTGCGCTTCTGGTCGGCTGCGGCCTCCACTGGGCAGGAAGCCTACAGTCTGGCCATGCTTCTCATAGAGGCGGGGCTGAGTGACTGGAATATTCAGATTCTTGGTACCGACTTTTCCTCGCAGGTCGTCGAACGCGCCCGATCCGCCAAGTACCAGCAGATCGAAGTGAACAGAGGCCTGCCGGCAATCCTCCTGATTAAGCATTTTCGTCGTTCGGGCACCGACTGGAATCTGAGCGATCAGGTGCGCCGTATGGTCACTTTTGAGATCATCGACCTGCGCAAAAGTATGCGCGCCTTCGGGCCTTTCGATCTGGTTTTCTGCCGCAACGTCATGATCTATTTCGACGCAATGACAAAGATGAGCATCTTGAAAGAACTCCACGGCACTCTGAATAGAGGCGGTTGGCTGCTTCTGGGCGGTGCTGAAACAGCACTGGGCGTCGGGGAGTATTTTGAAAAACTCACCGTTGGAAATGCAACGGTGTACGCGGCACGCTGAGAGGACACTCATGGGGAGGGAATCGACAATTGAAATTCATCTGGGCGAACTGGCGGACATTGTGGGATACGTGTTCAGGACCATGGTGTGCCTGGAAGTGAGCGAATCGGGCCAGCCGTGGCTCCCTGACGGGGACCGGTTGACAGCGACCATCCATTTGGCGGGCGATTGGAAAGGAGCGTTGGCGCTCGAGTGCGGCCACCAGCAGGCATGTGCATTCGCAGCCCGCTTCCTTTCGATGGAGAAGCCCGAGATCGTGGATGACGTGGTGCGCGATGTGCTCGGCGAACTGGCCAACATGATCGGGGGAAATCTAAAGTGCGTCCTGGCGGGCGGGCTCAAGCTGTCCATGCCCTCTGTGGTGGACGGCACCGACCACAACCTGCGTGTCTGCAGGGCAGGGGTCAGGGAGCGCCTCGTCTTTGAATGCGTTGAGGGCGCCTTTTCTGTCGCCGTGCTAAGAGAAGAGAGGCAGGTGGCGAGGTTGCCCCGGTAGTTCGGACAATTCGTGCTCCTAACCCGGCTTAGTCGGAACTAGAGAAGGGGCAGCTATTGGGCTTTTTCGCTTCATGGACACTGCCGGAGAATATTTACCAAGGCGCAGGATTCTGCCGATAGGGCCTCTATAGCATCTTCCGCGGAGTGGAAATTGGGCAAAAAACTTGAAGCTATCGAACGCGCCGGTCTTGCAGAGGCGGTGGAGCAGGCTGCGGATGCGATCGTCATTACCGACCCGACCGGCGTGATCCAGTTTGTAAACCCCGCATTTTCAGAAATAACCGGGTACTCCAGCAAGGAGGCCCTGGGGCAGAACCCCCGCGTTCTCAAGTCCGGGCAACATCCAAAAGCATTTTACGAGAACCTCTGGGGTACGATTCGCTCAGGGAAGGTCTGGTGGGGTGAGGTCACCAACCGCCGCAAGGATGGAACGACGTATTTGGAGGAGATGCGCATTGCTCCTCTAAAGGGGCCACAAGGACAGATCAAAGGTTATGTGGCAATCAAGCGGGATGTTACCGAGCGGAGGGCGGCGGTTGAAGCGCAACGCTTTCTGGCCACGATCGTGGAGGGCTCAGAGGACGCCATTTTCTCCTACAGCCTCTCTGGCGCAATCCTTACCTGGAATCGCGGGGCGGAGGCAATCTTTGGCTATTCATCATTGGAGGCGATCGGCAAACATGTCTCCCTTCTTGTGGCCCCGGAGAAACTCCCTCTCTTTGATACCACTGTGGAAAGACTCCTGAGAGGCGAAACTGTTCCCCTGCGCAGGTGTGTGGCTTTGCACAAGGAGGGAAGGAGAATTCCAGTATCGATCACGTCGACTTCGATTCGGGATTCATTGGGCGAGGTTATTGCCATCTCCGACATCCTTCGGGACGAATCGATGCGCCAGAAGGTTGAGGACACCCGGGCCCTGCTGGCCACGATCGTGGAATCCTCTGCCGACGCCATTTCCTCCACGGATCTGGATGGGACGATCCTAAGTTGGAACCGCGCATGCGAGTTGATGCACGGCTACTCACGGCAGGAAGTGATCGGGAAAAACATCTCGGCCCTTCTGCCCACTGTCCAGCAGGACAAGATCAAAGAAATCCTTGAAACAGTCCGGTGGGGCGGCACAATCAATCCTTTTGAAGCAGCGATTGAAAGTAGAAACGGAGCTGTGACCAATGTGTCTGCGCGCGTCGCAGCAATCCGGAATGCAGCTGGAGAGGTTGTGGGTTCTTCGGCAAGCCTGACCGATATTACCGAGCGCAAGCGGGCCGCGGAGAAACTGGTCGATAGCGAAAGACGCTATCGAGCCACCTTTGAGCAAGCGGCTGTGGGCATCGTTCATACATCGATTGATGGTAAATTTCTGTGCGGAAATGCGCGCTTTGCCCAGATCATCGGATATTCACCTGAAGAGATTCCACAAATGACTTTCCGAAATATCACACATCCGGAAGACGTCGCCTTGAGCGACGAATCTTTTCCACAACTGAAAGCCGGAGAGACCGCGCGCATTGAAAAGCGCTATATTCGGAAAGATGGACGCTCGATATGGGTTCGACTGACATCGTCTGCACGACATGACGAACAAGGGCGATTTTACTACTACATCACCATCGTAGAAGACATTCATGCGCAAAAGCAGGCAGAGGATGATCTTCGAGAGGCGAACGAGCGGCTGGCTCTGGCGACACGTGCGGGAGCGGTGGGCATCTGGGACTATGACATTGTTCGCAAGGTCCTGATATGGGACGACCAGATGTTCCGGCTCTACGGCATTACGAGGGGTCAGTTTTCCGGAACCTACGAGGCATGGCAGAAAAGTTGGCATCCGGAGGACCTCCAGCGCTGCGACGAGGAGATCAACGCGGCTATTCGTGGAGACAGGGATTTCGATATCGAATTTCGCATCGTGTGGCCGGACGGAAGCTTTCATTTCATTCGTGCTCTAGCACTGGTCAAGCGCGATACCGCCGGCAAAGCC
>CAWBIG010000190.1:0-3870 GCA_963788435.1 uncultured Acidobacteriota bacterium
TAGGAATTATGGCTGTTCTTAGCTTCCCCGACAGCAAAACCAAATTCGATTCGGAACCGGAGATTCGCGCGGAGCTGGCCGCGCTGGGCATCGATTACGAGCGCTGGAGCCTCGATCGCGTGGGCGCCGATGCCTCGGCGGACGCGGTGCTGGAGGCGTACGCCGCTGAAATCGACGAAATGAAGCAGCGCGGCGGCTACGTGACGGCGGACGTGATCGACGTGAACCCGCAGACGCCGAATCTGCATGCGATGCTGGCGAAGTTCGACAAGGAGCATACGCACTCAGAGGATGAGGTGCGGTTCATCCTGGCTGGACGCGGGATTTTCTTCCTTAATATTGGCAGACGGGTGGCGTCGGTCGAGGTCGGTCCGGGCGACATGCTGAGGGTGCCGCGCGGGACTACGCATTGGTTCACGCTGTGCGAAGACCAGCGGATCCGGGCGATCCGGTGGTTCCAGGACACCGCGGGCTGGACGCCGCACTACACGGAGTCCGGCGTGGACAAGGGCTACCAGCCGCTGTGTTTTGGGCCGGCGTACCTGGGCGTGCGTGTGGAGAGCCCGGTGGCTAAGACGCTGGGCGCATGAGCCGGCCAAGACTGTACCTGCTGGACGTGGAAGGAACGGTTGCGCCGCTGTCGCTGACCGGCGAGGTGCTATTCCCATATGCGCGGGCGCATTTCGAGGCATTCATATTCAACAACTTTGAGGATGAAGGGGTGCGCGCGGACTTGGCGCTGCTGGCTGAGGAGAACCGCGCGGAGACCGACGAGGGCGTGCCGCGAATCGCATCGAGCTGCCATCGCGCCGCGGATGGAAGCCCGGAGTTTGTGGCGGGAAGCCTGGCATACGTGCCGTGGCTGATGGATCGCGACCGCAAATCGACGGCACTGAAATCTCTACAGGGCAAGATCTGGAAGGCCGGATTCGAGAGCGGGGAGCTGAAGGGCACAGTTTTCGACGATGTGCCGGCGGCGCTGGCGCGATGGTCCGAACAGGGTAGCGTTGCTATCTATTCATCGGGGTCTGTGGAGGCGCAGAAGCTGTTCTTCCGCTACTCGAATCACGGCAATTTGACACCCCTGATCAGGGGCTATTTTGATACACGGACCGGGCCCAAGCTGGCAGAGGCGAGCTATTCGGCGATTGCGCGAGAGTTCGGCATCGAGACGAGCAAGGTGTTGTTTTTCTCCGACTCGGTGAGGGAACTGGATGCGGCGCGCGATGCACGCTGCTGGACGCGGCTGGTCATCCGGCCGGGGAATTCACCGGTTGACGGGGCTCGCGGTCATGACATGATTCGGTCATTCGACGAGGCGACGTAAGATGATCTCGCTGGCGAACAGGACGGCCGGCTACAGCACCCGGCCGGGTTTCGTGAATTCGCGCGGGCAGGTGGTGATTCGCAATACCGGCCTTCCCGGAACCGATCGCGGCCAGACCGCGTATCAAATTGGCTGCTCGCTCTGCGGCCACATTTACGGCGCCAACGGCAGCGACATCCACCACCGGCGCTGCCCCTTACATGATCGCGGTGCGCCGGGGCTGGCGTACGGAGCCGACATCTTCACCGTTGCGCAATAAGCCGCTGTCCGCGCTGCGGTAGTCTTGTCTGGTGCTTCTCGCCAACCCAGCCCAGACCGCGTTCAACGAGCTGCGCACCGCGCCGTGGGTGCACTTCTGGGTGCTGGCGCTGAGCTCGATCTTTTTCCTGGTCGACCCATTCGCGGCGATCGGGTCATTCCTCGCCATCACGGAACACGATGACGCGGCGCGGCGCAAGCGCATGGCGCGCAAGGCCGCGCTCACCTGCTTCATCGTGCTCACCAGTTTTGCCCTGGGCGGCCAGGTGATCTTCCACATGTTCGGCATAACGCTACCTGCTTTCGAGGTGGCGGGCGGGTTGATCCTGCTGCTCATCGGGCTGGACATGCTTGAGGCTAAGCGCTCGCCCACGCAAGAAGCTTCAGGAGACACGGAAGAGGCTGCAAGCAAAGAAGATGCCGGCATTGTGCCGCTCGGGAATTCCCATGCTGGCCGGGCCCGGCGCGATCTCCTCGGTCATGGTGCTGGTCGGGCAGGTTCCGCACTTCTGGCGCTGGGAGATGGGAGCGATCCTGGCATCGATCGCCATTACCAGCCTGGCGAGCTACCTGGTGCTGGCTGCGGCGGGGCGCGTGCGCGCGGTGATGGGCGAGACCGGAATCCGTATCCTGGTTAGAATCATGGGTTTACTTCTGGTGGCGCTGGCCATGCAGTTCTTTGTGAACGGGCTTACGGATCTGGGGATTATTCAGCGTTGGAATATGAATCGTCACTTCTGAAGCTCAATTTGGCATCCCAAACGAAGACGAGGGCGGAAGGAGTAAGTCCAAGCCGAGCGCAAGTTACGGCAGTTTCCCACAGGATTAAGTCGTTTCCCACAGCTGAAATGGGGTTGCGCCGCACATAGCCGATTGCTATGCTCATCCAAGTGCAACCGGCTGTTTACCAGGATGTTAGCTGCGGGTTGCCAACCGGGGTCGCCTGTGCTACTCTGGTGAAGATCGAAATTTAGCAGTGGCGTTTCCCGTGGCCGTTTGGGCCTGCCCGTTTGGGATGAAGGGAAGCTGGTTCGTTGGGTTAGGCGAGGTTGATTTTGGCGGCCTGAACCCCTGTTGGAACTCCTTCAGAGAACAATCCCATTGCAAGACCCGGGGGATTTTCCCGCGAGTTCGCCGTGGCGAACTCGAGTTTTGCTGGTCGCTCATTGATATCTTGCGCTGCGCGAAAGGTTCCGGCCAGAATTCTCCCGTGACCGCCCAACGTGCTTCTCTTATGCGGGGAACAACCGCCGGCAACGAGTCCGGACGGCCTCAACAAGAAGCAAAAATGGGCGGTTGACACGAAGGCAGAAGTCCTATAAGGTTAGAAAGTTCGCGCCAAAACGGTTGAGCGGTGCGTTAAATCGCAAACACAACCAGCGCAGCAAGTTCGAGGACACCCTGGCGTCACAGCCCGGGCCTCGATCCAAAAGGGCGCCGCTTAGGCGGACCGCTCTCAAGGATCTTTGACAAATTGGTTGAACGTGCCAGTCGTGAGAACGGATCGGGTTTGGCTCGATCATTCTCACAAGGTAAGGTGCCAGCGCCCTTTCGAGAGAAAGTGCGCGGGCACGGTCTCGGGCCCACCGACCTCCGTCGGATGGCCGAGACATCAGGTTTCAAACGAGAGTTTGATCCTGGCTCAGAATCAACGCTGGCGGCGTGCCTAACACATGCAAGTCGAACGAGAAAGGGGTAGCAATACCCTGAGTAAAGTGGCGCACGGGTGAGTAACACGTGACTAACCTACCCTGGAGTGGGGAATAACTGAGGGAAACCTTAGCTAATGCCGCATAACACCTACGGGTCAAAGGAGCAATTCGCTTCAGGAGGGGGTCGCGGCCGATTAGTTAGTTGGCGGGGTAACGGCCCACCAAGACGATGATCGGTATCCGGCCTGAGAGGGCGCACGGACACACTGGAACTGAAACACGGTCCAGACTCCTACGGGAGGCAGCAGTGGGGAATTTTGCGCAATGGGGGAAACCTGGATCAGGCACGTGCCCAAACCTCTTCCACGTGCCCGCCACGCCGCGCACATTGGCCTGGCCGCCCAGACGCCCTTCGGCGCCCACCTCGCGCGCCACGCGGGTCACTTCCGAGGCGAAGGCGTTCAGCTGATCCACCATCGTGTTGACGTCCTTGAGCTGCAGGATTTCGCCGGACACCGTCACCGTGATCTTCTTCGCCAGATTGCCGTTGGCGATGGCGGTGGAGACTTCGGCGATATTGCGCACCTGCGCCGTGAGGTTCGAGGCCATGGAATTGACGTTGTCGGTCAAATC
>CAWBIG010000191.1:0-7007 GCA_963788435.1 uncultured Acidobacteriota bacterium
CCGCCACCGCTGCCGCGCCCTCGTGCAACGCCTCCCGCTGCGACACTTTGAGCGCCTGCCGTACCGGATAGAGTCCGCACGCCAGTGTGGCCACCACCGCAATCGCCGCCACAAACAACAGAATGCGCGCGTCGCTGTGCAGGTTGAATTCAAGCGGGACGCCGAAATTCGGCAGCACTGCGAGCAGCGCCCTCGAAAGCACTGTGCTCACCGCCCATCCGGCCAGACCGCCCACGAGTGCCAACAGGCCGGTCTCCACCAGCACCTGGCGCGCAATGCGCCCTGGCGCCGCGCCCAGCGCCGTGCGGATAGCCACCTCCCGCCGCCGCTTCGCCGCCCTCTGCCCCAGCAAGGACGCAATGTTAATGCACACCAGCACCATCAACAGCCCCGACGCGCCCATCAGGATCGGCAGCATCATCCCGATGCCGTAGAAGACTCCGCGCTCGAAATGGGCCGAATCGTCCAGATTCAGGTCCCACCCGTTCTGGTCGCGATGCTGTGCCGCGACAAACTGCCGTGCCAGCGTATGCAGTTCCGCCGTTGCGGTTCTGTCGCTCACACCAGGCCGCAGACGAACCACTGCCATCAATCCTTCGTGCTCCAGCGGGTCAGCCGGCGCATCCGGAGAAAGATCGCGCAACGCGGATAGCGGTAGCCACGCAGATTCCGCCATCCCTCCGTAGATTCCCCAGAATCCCGATGGCGCCACTCCGATTACCGTGAACGGATGCCGGTTGATTGAGACCAGGCGCCCAACCACGTTGCGGTCGGCGCCAAACTGCTCGCGCCACAACCTGTCTGACAACACCGCCTCGTCATGCGCGCCGTAAACCTGGTCGTTCGCGTCCGCCTGGAACAATCGCCCCACCTGAGGCATCACTCCCAGCAGTTGAAAGTAATTCGAGTTGACTAGCCCTGCTTCGATCGCCTCCGGCTGTGTGCGCGGGAGATCGAGATTCACCACCGTCGAGTCGAACCCGGCCGCATCACTGAAGGAGCGCGCCTGTCGCTTCACAAACTGCACTTGCTCGTGGTGCACCGAGTACCCGCCGTTACCCAGCACCGTGGCGGAGAGGAACCGCAGCGATCGCGCGTCCCTCACCTGCGGCCAGGGATTGAATAAAACAGCGTTCGTCCACGTCATCACCGTGGTCAGTGCGCCAATGCCCAGCGCCAGCGTCGCCACCGTCGTCAGCGCGAATCCCGGCGACTTTGTCAGTTGCCGAATCGCAAATCGAATGTCTCGAAGCATCTTAAATCGCTCCTCTTGATCCCGACCGCCAGCTTTCCGCTTGCGATGCTCTCTTCCCTTTGCCCTCTGTCCCTCGTCTACTCCATCCTCAGCGCCTGCATCGGCTCAATTGAAGCTGCTTTCCCCGCCGGAATTATCGCCGCCACCAATCCCGCCGCAATCAGCAGCAGCGCGGTAAGCAGCAGCGTCCCCGACTCTTTTCCGGCATCCATGTAAATCACCATGTCGATGGTTTTCTGCGCCAGCAGCGTCAGCACCAATCCCACCACCGCTCCCGCGCCCAGCATCCACGCAACGCGCTTTAGCACCATGCTCAAAATCCGCGTCCGCGAGGCCCCCAGCGCCATGCGTACTCCGATATCGCGCGTGCCCTGCTCCACCTCGTGGCTCAGCAAGCCGTATTGCCCGATCAGCGCCAGCAACAGCGCAAGCCCTGCAAACACTCCGAACAGCCAGCTCTCCATGCGCTCGAACACGAGCGTCCGCGTCACCACGTCCGTCATCGTTTCGGCTTCTTTGAACGGCACCGTCGGATCCACGCCGTGAATCGCTTCGCGCACCGCCTGCACAATCGTCATCGGATCGCCGTCCACGCGCACCACCAGCGACATCCCGCTCAGAAACTCCGGCCGCTCCTTCACCGGAATCGTATCGATCAGCCAGTCCCGCTCCGCCAGCGGCGGCTCGTAAATATCCTGCCGCACGTTTCCCGTTACGCCCACAATCCGCGTCCAGTGCGATTCCTGATCGGCATCGTCGATGCGCTGTCCCGGCGTATTCGCATCGGTAAGTTTGAACTTGGTCACAAACCGCTCATTCACCACCACCGGCGACGACGGATTATCCGGCTGGTCCAGTCCCGCCGACAGCATCCTTCCGCTGCGCAGCTTGATCCCGAACACGTCGAAATAGCCCTTACTCACAAACCGCCCTTCCGCCAACATTTCCTGGTTCGGCGGATACGGCGGCTGCCCCGCGATGTGAATGTCCGAGTTCGATCCCCAGTTCTCGATCGGAAGGGTACTAATGACGCCCACAGCCTTAACTCCCGGAATCCGCGACACCCGGTCGAACAGCGGCTGGTAGAAGTCCGCGACCGGATCGCGCCCCTTGTACCGGTCCGGCGACAGATTGATAGGAGTCGCCAGAATGTGCGCAGCATCGAACCCGAGGTCCGCGTGCTGATAGCGCGTCACCATGCGGATCAGCATCCCCGAAACCACCAGCAGCACCATCGTCAGCGCCACCTGCGTAATCACGAATCCCGCCCGCAGTCGATGCTGGCTCCGTTCCGTGCCCGCCGCGTTTCCGCCGGCTTTGAGCGCCCGGCTGGGATCCGCGCCTGCCATCCGCAGTGCGGGATAAAGCGAAGCCGCCAGGCTCACCACTACCGCCGCGCCCAGCGCCGCCAGCAGCACCGTCCAGTTCAGGTGAATCTCCGCTCCGCGCTGCAACGCATGGGTCAGGAACGTGCGCATCGCATCCAGCAGCGTCCACGCCAGCACTACCGCCAGCGCCGCGCCGGCCAGCGCCAGCATCAGTCCTTCCGTCAGCACCTGCCGCACCAGCCGCGCCCGGCCAGCTCCAATCGCCGTGCGCATCGCCATCTCGCGCTCGCGCTTCACCCCTCGCGCCAGCAGCAATCCCGCCACGTTCACGCAGCCGATCGCAAGCACCGCCAGCACCGCGGCCAGCAGCGTCCACAGCGGCCCTTTCGTCTGCTGGTTGATCTCCTCGGCCAGCGGCCGCAGCTTTACCGTCCGCCCCGCGTCCGTATCCGCATAAGCCTTGCCCATGTTGCTGAACACCTGCTGGATGTCCGCCTGCGCCTGCTGGATCGTCACCCCATCCTTCAGCAGCCCCAACGTCTGCAGCCAGTGATTGCCGCGCCCGTGCATCCACTGCTGGTCCAGGTGCATTGGCGTATAGATCGCATCCCGCGCGTTCAGCGGAAAACGGAAACCCGCCGGCATGACCCCAATCACCGTGTACGCGCGCTCATTCAGCTTGATCGTGCGCCCCACGATGCCCTTGTCGCCGCCGAAGTACCTTTGCCACGCATCGAAGCTCAGAACTGCAATATCGTTCTTGCCTTCTTCCTGCTCGCCGGGAAGATAAGTGCGCCCCATCAGTGGCTTAACGCCAAATACCTGGAAGAAGTTGTCGGTCCCGTTCACGCCGTCCAGCAGCACCGGCCCATCTGACGGAGTTTCCACCGTGAATTGAAAGTAGTTGATAAAGCCGGCCAGCGCCGCAAACGTATGCGACTGCGCGCGTTCGTCCTGGTACCCGGGCCACGATGCCGGTTGCTGGTATCCGCTCCGGCTGTGCGTGTCGATCGCGACAATCCGATCTTGATGCGCGAAAGGCAGCGGCCGCAGAATCACCGCGTCGATCACGCAGAACACCGCCGTCGCCACGCCCACGCCCAACGCCAGCGTAAGCACCACTGTCAGCGCAAAACCCGGCGCCCGCCGCATCTGCCGCATCGCATAGCGAATATCCTGGAGAATCATGGCCCCTCCTTGCGCAAGGATTTCCTGTAGCAGGCGAACACCCCGGTCCGCCCACCCTGAACCCTTGGTCCTTCGGTCCCTGTCTCTAGGCTTCCACTTCGGCCGTCAGCTTCCGCAATTCGTCCTCTGAAACCACCTTGCCGTCGAACAGGTGCACCTCGCGCTCCGCGTGTTTGGCAAAACGCGGATCGTGCGTCACCATGCAGATGGTCGAGCCTTCCCGGTGAAGATCGGCCAGCAGGTGCATCACCGCCTCGCCGTTCTTCGAGTCCAGGTTGCCGGTAGGCTCATCGGCCAGCAGGATCGAGGGCGATCCCGCCAGCGCGCGCGCCACGGCCACGCGCTGCTGTTGGCCGCCGGAGAGTTGTGCCGGATAGTGACGCATCCGGTGCGCCATGTTCACGCGCTCCAGTGCTTCCTTCACCCGCTTCTTCCGTTCCGCCGAGGGCATCCCTGCGCGATACGTCAGCGGAAGCTCCACATTTTCTTCCACCGTCAGGTCGCCAATCAGGTTAAAACTCTGGAAGATGAAGCCGATCTCCTGGTTGCGGATCCGCGACCGTTCGCTGAAGCTCAAATTCTCTACCGGCTTCGAGTTCAGCAGGTAACGCCCCCCCGTCGGCGTGTCCAGCAGCCCCAGGATCGAAAGCAGCGTCGATTTGCCGCAGCCCGAAGGGCCCGACATCGCCACATATTCGCCCCGCGAAATCGTCAGGTGAATCCCGGAGAGCGCATGCGTCTCCACTTCATCCGTGTAGAAGACTTTGGTCAAGTCCTCAATGTCAATCAGCGTGTCGTTTGCCATTCGGTTCCTCTCGTCGAAGTCAGATTTCTTCGGTAGTTTTCAAAGTGAAGCAGTGAACAAGTGAAGGAGTGAAATACGCAAAGCCAATTGGAAACTCTCTTTCGCCGAGCTCCCAGCTCACTCATTCATTGTTTCACTTCTTCACTCCCTCACTTCTTCCCTTGCTTCCCCGCCCTACTCCAGCCGAATCCGGTCCACGTTGTCATACCGTGACATGTCAGACAGGATCACGGTGTCGCCTTCTTGCAGCCCGCTCAACACCTGAATGTACTGCACGGAGGCTTTGCCCACCTTCACCTGCACGCGCTCCGCCGTCTTGTGGTCCGGGCTTTCCTTGAACAGGCTCAGCGTCGAGTTCTCGTTCCCCAGCGCCGGCCGGCCCACATACAGCACATTGCGCAGCGTTTCCAGATTGACCACACCTTCCACGCTCAGGTTCGGCACCGCCCCAGGCGGAAGCGGCCCATCCAGTTGTACGTCAATCGTGCGCGTTCCGTTCAAAACCGTCGGATCGATACGCGAAACGTGTCCCTCCACAATTCCATTGTGGGTGTCGATCGTCGCCGGCTGCCCCAGCTGAATATCGTGCGCCTGCGTCTCCGCAATCAGCAGCGCCGCCTTCAGTTTATCCAGTTGGATCACCTCTGCCACTGGCGTTCCCGCAGTCACGTGCATCCCCACCGACATCGGCGTCGCCAGCGCCGCGTCCTCGCCGGCAATTCCTGCCCGCACTTCCAGCGCCGCCGTCTGCTTCTCGTACAGGTCCACCAGCGTCTTCGCCTGGTCAATCTTCGACTGCGCCGAGGCCAGCTGCACCTTGATATTGTCTTCATTCACCTGGAGCTGTTCCAGGCTCAGCTTGTGCTGCTCTTTCAGCTGATCGGCCGTGCCTTGCGACTTGTTATAGGAAATCCCCGCGATCACGCCCAACTCGTACAGCTGCTTGTCGGTCTGCGCCTGCAACTGGTCCTGCGCGTAGTCGGCGTTCACTTGCGCCGCGGCAATCTTCTTGTCCATCAGCGTACTTTGGAGCGTCCCCTGCGCTGCCTTGAAATCGGCCTCGGCCTGCTTCTCCTGCAGCTTCGCATTCAGCAGTTGCTGCTCCAGCGGCGGATCGGACATATCCAGCAGGATCGTGTCCGGATTCACCTTGGCCCCCGGCAGCACCCGAATCCGCACCACCGTGGCATCCGTCTGCGCCGGAATCATCTGGATCGAGTCTTCCCGCGGCACCAGCGTGCCCGTTGACCCTCGCACTTGCCGGACCAGATCCCCCCGCTTCACCGTGTCCGGCCAAACCGCTGAAGCATCCACCACCGGCGCCGCCGGCTTAAGCCGCGACACCCCAAACGCAGCCGCCGCCAGGACCACCACGCCGACGCCAACCCAGACGATCGTCTGGCGCCGCTTTTTCCGCTTTATATCAGGACGTGCGATATCCATAACACCTGAGCAAGTGCACGTCCCTTGCCAAAATCACCCCTGGCCTCAATGCCTGACGTGAAAGGACTTATCCTGCGAACCAACAGGACTCTCGGTCTTGTCAATTGACCGCTCGCGAAGCACACTGTCCGTTTTCGGACAGTGTGCGCCCCCTGAGGTTCGCTTCAATTCAACCCGCCACGTTCTCCATCGGGGAAAGGTGCAGTGTCAGCACAGTGATGTCATCTTCCTGGCCAAACGACTGCGCCGTGCTGGCAACGATCGCCGCCGCCTTGGTTGACAGGTGCCTGGCGCGCTCGAAGCCAAAAAGCTCGCCTCTTGGATCGCGGGCTTCCACCACCCCGTCCGTGAGCAGCGTCAGGTGGTCGTCCAGGCTCAAACGGATCGTGGTTTCGCCGTATTCGGCATCGACAGAGAGCCCCAGTGGCAGCCCGTTCGCAGTTTCCACCTCGCAGCCGCCCACGTACGGTGCAATGTGCCCCGCGTTCGCTATGGTCAAGGCGCCGTCGAGGTCCAGCTTCAGCACCAGGCATGTCGTGAATCCCCCCTGGCTGCGCGACAGCATCCGCAGGTTCATCGCCTTCAGGATCTCGGCCGGGCTCTCCGTGTAGTGCACCAGGGTCCGGAAGGTCCCCACCAGCAGCGAAACCGTCATCGCCGCCGGCATGCCCTTCCCGCTCACGTCTCCAATCGCGATCAGCGCACCGCCTTTGCTCCGGGGAATGATCTGGAAGAAATCGCCGCCCACCTGGCCCGCCGGCTTGTAGACGCTCTCAATCTCCACCCCGGGAACGCTGGGAAGTTCGTCCGGAATCAGCACGTGCTGCACGGCGCGCGCCGCCTCAAGCTCGGCCGTCAGACGCTCTTCATCGCGGCGGCTGCGGGCAAAGCGGAGAATCAGCACCACGCACACCGAACCAAGGCAGGCCATTCCAGTCAGATTCCCGCCGCCCATGTTGATCGGCCAGGTGAACAGCCGCGAATACCT
>CAWBIG010000192.1:0-38614 GCA_963788435.1 uncultured Acidobacteriota bacterium
ATTTGCCTCGAGATCCGCGGCAATCGAGTGCAGCGATTCGGCATAAGCATGGAAATCCGCCAGGTTTCCCTGCATGTCGGAGTGTTTCCCTACGCACGCCGGAATCACGACATAGGCAAAACTCGCGTTTCCGACGTGAATCATGTGCCCCGACGGTGCGGTCCGGCCGCGAAATACTGGACTCGCGTGCCGTAGGGACTGATCCTTGTACGGAGCGAGAATGGCCCTCATGCTCGCGAATGCGCGTTTCCTCTCCGCTTCAGAGAGAGCGTCGGGAAGGCGGAGAAAACTGTGCCGCTCCTTGAGTCGGGTCAGCGCGTAATAAATCGCCGGATAGGTATCGGAGGTAGTTTCCGCCCCCGCCGCGCGCTTCAATGTCTCACTGCGCACGGCCGCCCAATCGATCTCACGGGTGTGCAATGCGTGAGCCTGCATCAGGTCCAGAACATGGTCCAAATACTGCTGGGCGGCTTTCGAAATCCCTGCCGGCGCGTGCGTTTCCTGTCCGGATGCCAGCAGGCCGAAGAGCACGATCAACCCGGCGCAGATTCTCAAGTGCCGTGACATTGTCATCAGTGTATCGGTCGTCGAGCCGGGGATGGCCATGCGAGCTGAGCTCGACGTTGTTGACAGGTTCTTCGCCTCGGATTCGCCGCCCTGATTAGAATGGATTCTCTGGAGCTTCCCCATGTTCATGCGCGCATTGCAAATATTCGTCGCGGCGATTGTGTTCACCGGCATCACGGCGATCGGCCAGACGATGTCCACGCCGCCGGTTCAGTCGAATTCCGGGCCCAACCAGCCCGCCCAGATTCACTGGCCCGCGCAGGACGGCATCGTCACCCTCCCCAACTTCAAATTCGGCACCGGCCAAACCCTCCCCGAACTCAAGCTCCACTACCTCACCCTGGGCACGCCGCACCGCAACGCCCAGGGCCGCGTCGACAACGCCGTCCTCCTCCTCCACGGCACCGGCGGCAACGCGCACACGCTCCTCAATCCCATCTTTTCCGACGTGCTCTTCGTTCCTGGCGGCGTCCTCGACATCCGGAAATACTTCCTCATCCTCCCCGACGACATCGGCCACGGCGAAAGTTCCAAGCCCTCCGACGGCCTGCACATGCGCTTCCCCGCATACGATTACGACGACATGGTGCGCAGCCAGAAGATAATGCTCGACGCCATGCACATCGACCATCTCCGCCTCATCCTTGGCACGTCGATGGGCTGCATGCAATCGTTCGTCTGGGGCGAAACTTATCCGGACTTCATGGACGCGCTCGCGCCCTTCGCATGCCTCCCCGTCCAGATCGCCGGCCGCAACCGCATGATGCGCTACATGGCGATTCAGGACCTCAAGCTCGATCCCGCGTTCGACGGCGGCGAGTACAAATCCGAGCCGCAGGATGGCCTGCGCGGCGCCAATGAAATGTTGCTGGTAATGGGCCTCAGCCCGCTCACCGCGCAAAAAGCGGCACCCACGCGCGCGGCCGCCGAGCAGTTCGTGGACCGCTATCTCGCTCGCACCATCGCCAACACTGACGCCAACAACATGATCTACTACCTCGACGCCAGCCGGAACTATGATCCGCAGCCTAAACTCGAAACCATCCAGGCGCCGGTCCTCTGGATCAACTCCGCCGACGACTTCATCAACCCGCCCGACCTCGGCATCGCGGAGCAACAGGTCAAACGTATTCCGCACGCGCGCTTCATCCTCATCCCCGAGAGCCCGCAGACGCACGGCCACGGCACCCATACCGATGCCGTGGAGTGGAAAGACTATTTGGCGGAACTGATGGCGGCCTCGGAACCGAAATAGTGGAGTTCGCCCACCACTCCGTCCGGGAACACAAATTCATCTTGCGCGCCGTCGTCGTCGAGTATCCTGTGCCTGCGAGGGAACCAATGAAAACAAGCTCCTTGCTGGTCGTTATGGCCTGCTGCGGGATAGCCGCACTGCCGCTCACCGCCGCCTCCGCCGCTCCCAAATCCGTCAAAGTCGCCATCAAGACCGCCGACGGCAAAGATGCCGGCAACGTCGTGCTCAAGCAGGGCAAAGCCGGAGTCGAGGTAAAGGTCAACCTCAAGAATCTTCCCCCCGGTGACCACGCCATCCACATTCACCAGAATGCCAAGTGCGATCCGCCCGATTTCAAGTCGGCCGGCGGCCACTTCAATCCCGCTGGAAAAAAGCACGGCTATCAGAGTCCCGAGGGCCACCACAACGGCGACATGCCCCAGAACCTTACCGACGGCGCCAACGGCAAGGTGTCCGCCACTTTCTGGAATAAGGACATCACTCTGGACCCGTCTGCGCCCAACTCCGTCTTCGCCAACGGCGGCACGGCCATCATCATCCACGCCAAAGGCGACGACATGATGACCGATCCCACCGGCAACGCCGGCGGCCGAATCGCCTGCGGCCTCATCGTTCAGCCATAAGGTTTGCGGCGCCCCCGAATGCAAGCGCCGCTTCCTTCGAGTTGAAACCGGCAGCTATTCCCCGCCAAAGTCGCGATACCGCTCCAGCACATCGCGCTGCGTGATCACGCCCTCGAGCTGGGTCAGCTTGGCGCGATTGATCACCGGCACAAGCTGCCAGCGATCCACGTAGCGCAGCGCCATGTCCAGAGGATGGTCGGGATGAAGGCCGGGAAGCGGCTGCGAATCCACCAGCGCCGCCAATGTCTGCGCGCCTTTGCCCTCGGCGATCATCGCCTTTGCTTCCTCGCGCGTCAGGTTGCTCCATCCCAGCGGTTTCAATCGCACCAGCAGAACGTCTTTGCCGCTTCGCTCAAACACGCGCAGCGCGCGATCGAAAGTATCGTCGGCCTCCAGCAGCGTCTCCGGAGGCGGCTCCATCGCGTCCTCCACACGCAAAATATTCTCCTCGCGCTGCTCTTCCATCGAAGGCAGTTCCAGCCCATCCTGGCGGGTTAGCACATCGAAGATCGCCACCGGCTGCAGCGCGCGAGAAATCCAGTAAGCAAACGTATTGGCCACGATCACCGGAACAATGATGGTGTAGTTCTGGCTGAGCTCGAGAACCATGAACACAGAAGTCATGGGCGCGCGCAGAAACCCGGCAAACAGCACGCCCATGCCCACCAGCGCGTAGGTCCCGGTGGAGAACGCCAGTTCCGGCAGAATGGCGTGCGCCGCTCCGCCCACACCCGCGCCCAGCATGCAGCCGATGAACAGCGCCGGCGCAAACATGCCGCCCGGCGTGCCGCTCACAAACGAAAGCAGCGTGGCCACAATCTTGAGCCCCGCCAGGATGGCGAGAAATTGCCACGTGAACTGCCCGTGGATCGCCTCGTCCATGTACTCGTAGCCTGCGCCCATCACCTGCGGCGCGCCCAGCCAGCCGATACCGCCGATCAGCAGGCCGGCCACGGCCGGCTGAAGGTACTGCGTCCACCGCGCCATCGCCTTGAACTTGGGACGGAAGTATCCGATCCCGCTGGCGAAGGCCACCGAAGCAAATCCGCCCAGTATGCCGAGGATGGCGTAGGCGATCAGCTCGGAAGGCCGCTTGATCTCGACCGGCGGAATGCGGAAAAGCGATTCCGAGCCCAGAAACCACCGCATCACCACCACGCTGGAGATGGCCGACAGCACCACCGACCCCAAGATGCCCGCCGTCCAGCGTCCAATCACTTCTTCAATAACGAACAGCACCGCGGAGATGGGCGCGTTGAATGCCGCCGCCAGTCCTGCCGCCGCGCCCACCGGCGCAATCAGGCGCATGCGATCGCGCGAAAGCTTCATCCGCGCCCCGATCGCCGAGGCGATGCACGCGCCAATCTGAAGCGATGGATCCTCGGGCCCGAGCGAGAAGCCGGAGCCGATGGCCAGCCCCGACATCAGAAATTTTCCCACCGCCGTGCGAAAGGGAATATAGCCATTGAAAATGTAGAGCGCGGCCTTGGTCTGGTTCACTCCGCTGCCCCGCGACAGCGGAAAGACGTGAATGACAAACGCCGCGATGATGAGCCCGGATACCGTGGGAACCAGGATCAGCCGCAGCCCCGACGGCTGCGCCCCCGATCCCAGCAGGTAGATGCGGAACCAGTCGATGGTGAACCGGAAACACACCACCGCCAGCCCGGAAAACACGCCGATAAAAACGGAGAGGATAATGAAAAAGCGTTCTTCGCGGAAGATCGAGCGCAGAGCCGTGATATGACTCGCCTGTGCCGGCTGCGCCGGAGCCGACTGGCCATCCTCGACGATTATGTCTGGTTGAGAATCGGGACCCGAGCCCACCTTAACTCCCCTCGTGAAGCTTGGAAATCAACAGCAGCGCCGTATCCGCTGGCGTGCCCGATCCGCAATTCAGCGCTGCCTGCTGCTCGATGGCAAAAGCCAGGTTCATGGCTTGGTTGATCACGTCCTGGTTGTGCCTGAGCTTGGGAACCGTCACCTTAGGTTCAAGCTGCGCCCAGGCCGCGCCCAATGCCTGCTCCTGTGCTGCGCTTGGCACGGGCTGCTTCTGCGCCGTCTGCGGCGCCGGCGCCGGGCCCTGCAGTCTTTTTCCCACTCTGGGCAGCTTGCCCAGCGCCGCCGCAATCGACCCCAGAACCCCCTGCCGCTTTCCCGCTGCGGCCGGCGTGCTCGCTGGCGCCGCAGTCGGATTCTCCCCCGTGGCCGGCGCACTGGCCGGCGCGGGGCAGCCTTTCAACCGGTCTCCCGCCGTCTCAAATGCGCTCAACACGGCCTGGTCGCGCTCCGCGTCCGTGATCTCCGGGCGAAAGGGATCCAGCCGCACCACCTGTTCCGTCACTTCCAGCAACGAGGCGCTGTTGCGGTCGCCGGGGTTCTCATTCAGCGCCTGGGAAAGATAACGCTGCGCCCGCGGGTAGTCGCCCAAATCGAATTCCGCTTCTCCCGCGCCCGCCAGCGCAACCTGGTTGCGTGGATTGGCGCGAAGGCTTAAGCGGAACGAAGACAGCGCATGTTCGCCATCCTGAACCTTTAGTAAGTACTCGCCCAGCCTCAATTGCTGCGCCGGATTGTCCCCCACCTCCGCGCCCAGCCCAATCAGTTCTGACTGCGCCTCCGTCAGCGCCTTGATGTTGAGCAGGTACTTCACCAGTTCCCAGCGCGTGGCTTCCCGCTCCGCTTCCGCGTTGCCCGGCCACGCGGCGTAGATTGCGTTATGGTAGTAGCGCAACGCGGTGCGGGTGTCGCCCTTGCCCGCCGCAATGCGCGCCAGTTCCCGGTTCACAATCCCGTTTTCCGGCTGCTGCTCCCACAGGTTTTCCAGATATACCCTGGCTTCGTCCGTGTGGCGCAACCCAATCAGCGCTTCGGCCAGGCCAAGCTGCTGCGGAAATCCATCGCGCGTATAACGAAGTGCCGTGTGGTAATCGGCCTCGGCGAGGTTGTAGTCCTTTATCGCCGCTTTGCTCGCCGCCGCATCGCTCGCCCCCTGCGCGGCGCACTCATTTCCCGCGGCCAGCTCAGCATCGCCGCGGCTGGTCAGGCGAATTGCCAGCGCGTTCTGTTGCCCGTGGTACAGATCAGACAGCGCAGTGACCCCGATAAGCAAAACCGCCGCCAGACCCGTCAGCATGGCCAAGGTCACCACTTCCCGTCGCAGATGGATGGGAATCTGGACCCGCCAAGGCACGTTGAGCATGCAATCTCCGAGGGGAAATAAACAAACAACCTTCCACTTCGATGATACCGTGCGGCTTCAGGTCACTCGCAAACGGCGCCAGGCTGAGGTGTTCCATTTTGTACATGGGCTGGGCGGCGAGGCGTGGCGCCTACAGCCGCGTCTTCGCGCGGCGCGGGTCTAGGCTTTCCCGTTGCACCTGCTTCACTTCGCGCCCATAGCGCCCCAGAAGCGCATTCCAGCGCACGATCGCCAGCTCCTCCAGCATCTGCAGGCCGTCGCGCAGATAGCTGATCCGGGTGCGCGCGTCGTGCCCCCAGCTCACCGGAACTTCCTTCACTTTGAAATGCCGCTTGCGCGCGATGAACAGGATTTCCGGATCAAATCCCCAGCGCTCGATCGTCATCAGCTGGAACACGGTCTGCGCCGCCTCGCGCGTAAACGCCTTGAAGCCGCATTGCGTGTCCGCATAGGGCAGGCGCATCACCATCCGCGTCAGCAGGTTGAAGCAACGCCCGAAAATCTGTCGGTACAGCGGCTGGCGATGCGTCTGCCGGCTGCTTTCCAGCCAGCGCGACCCGATGGCAATGTCTGCGCCCTCGTCAATCGCGGTGAAAAGCCGTTCCGCCTCTTCCATCGGCGAGGACAGGTCCGCGTCGGTAAACATCACCACTTCGCCCTGCGCGTGCAGCAAGCCGGAACGCACGCTGTACCCCTTGCCTCGGTTACAGGGATTTTCCATCAGCCGCACTTCGGGCGCTGTCAATGCAAAGCGGCGCACCAGGTCAGCGGTATCGTCCGTGGACCCGTCGTTTACCACGATTACTTCGGCATCCCAGCCATGATGGCGCACGCACGCCACCACGGCCTCCAGCGTCGGTACTATCCGCGCACGCTCGTTGTAGGCCGGGATTATTATGGCGTATTTAGGGTACAGTCCCACGGCGCCTGCCCCCTTGCCCATTAGACGCTGCCGCTTGCTGCTTGAACTGTGGATAGAATAACCCGGCGGCGGCTGAATTGCTGCCGGTTGGGAACAAAAAGCCCCATCCTCCCCCAACTCACTGATCCAGAAAGGCCAAATCCACAGCAGCCCTTCTTTTTCCCTCCCAAATCCCCCGAATTTAGTTATCCTTGGAACACGGAGGTCCGTGACAGACATGACCAAGGCTGACCTGGTGGAGAAAGTAACAAGCCTCGGCGACCTGACCCGCCGGGATGGTGAGGTCATCGTCGAAACCATCTTCGACTCGGTGATTCGTGCCCTGCAAGGCGGGGACAAAATCGAAATCCGCGGCTTCGGCTCGTTCCGCATCCGCCAGCGCAATCCCCGCATCGGCCGCAATCCCAAAACCGGCGACAAGGTCGACGTGCCGGCCAAGCGCGTGCCCTACTTCAAGCCTTCAAAGGAGTTGCGCGACCTCGTCAACCCCTCCCAGGCAGCGCCCGCCGCGCCGCCGCAATAAGCGCAAAGCTCGCTTCAGCGGCGGGCATTCCCACCCGCCGCCCTGGATCTGGCTGCATAAATGGGCTTTTGAAAGGCACGATCGGGGAACCCACCCAGTGGGTGGGCCGCGTGCCGCAAATCATCACAATCTGGCTGAATAAATCGGCTTCGAAAGGGCACGACATTAGTCGTGCCGCAAAAGACCAATAAAACGGCGGGCTTTAGCCCCTGAGGGACGTTCCCTTAGAATTCGCGAATTCACCCGCAATCCCGATCGCACTCAGCATCCGCCCGCACCGTCCCTTCGATCCCCGATGGGAAAAGAACAGCTCCCGCTGGCACACCGTGCACCCGCCCACCATTGCAATCGCCTTCGGGCGCAGTCCCGCGGCCAGCAACTGCCTCCGATTCGCTTCGGCCACATCCAGGTGAAGCGCCGGCCCAATGTCCGAGTGTCCCGGCGCTCTCTGCGTCAGAAACAACATCGGATATTTGGCGCGCACCGGGTCTGCGTCATAAACCTCGTGGAACAACTCGCGCGCGTAAGGGAACTGCGACTCGAACTCCGACAGCACCTCTTCGCCCACCGGATAGCAGCACGCGCCGATTCCCGGACCCACCGCTGCCACCAGGTCCTCAGGCCGCGATCCGAACTCCAGCCGCATCCGCCCGATCCCTTCTTCCACGATGCGCTTCACCGTGCCTCGCCAGCCCGCGTGGAACGCAGCCACCACCTTGCGCCGCCGGTCCGCCACCAGCACCGGCGTACAGTCGGCGGTCTGCACCCCAATCAGGATTCCGCGCTCTGCCGTCATCAATCCGTCGCCCCGCCGCGGGGACGCGGCAACATCCGCGCCCGCCAGCCGCACCACGTTCGAGTGAATCTGCTTCAAAGTGACAATCGGCGTAGCCGCGCTGCCGGTGATGGCTTCAGCCAACAGCCGGCGATTCCCCATCACGTTTTCGCGATCGTCGTCGGCAGTGAAACCAAGATTGAGTTCTCCGGCATCGCCTTCCGCATCGTAGCAATGGCTATGGCCGCCGCGCCGGGTGCTGAAACCGTGCCAGAGCCAACCAAATTTGTCCCACCCGGGAACCGCAACCCGCTCCACACCATTCGCAGCGCGCCGCGGCTCCACAAGGGAAGGGCGAATCTCCTCCGGAGTTTTCTCCTGCAACCGCGCGCGGCTGGCAACCCCGGCTCGCTTACCCCGCCGGTGCCGCTCCAATCCAGCGTGCCATAAGAGCGCATCAATTTCGCTCAGCTCCGCTTCGTTCACGTCGGCCGTTTTTTTCCCGCGCAGCGTCGCCCCCGCGTCCCCTCCGGCTTTGCGGGTAGACGAGGATGCGCGGCGTGTTTGCCCTGCGGAACGCTTCGAGTCTATAGACATCTGTCTGATTCTAGCGGGAGAAATGAATCGGGAATGAGCGCTCTTCCCCGGAAGAGCAGTTGGGCCCGCCTTCCGGCGGGCCCGCTCGAGAGGCATTGGTTTGGAAGGGGATCCTGGAGGGAGTTCGGAGAAGGGGTTCCGTCAAGACGAAACCTTCAAAAGGAAAGGTACACCTTCTTTGGAGGGCCTTAATTCGGGGAAGCCTCTGCTTGTTACTAGCTTGGACGCGAGCCCAGGTCGATTGGTTGCTTTTTTCTCTGTAGGATTTTCTCCCCTTCTCGCCGGTTGCGATTCTGTGCACATCTTGAACGAATCAAGTTGCACAAAACGCAAGCCTTGACTCAAGATTATTGCATGAGACGATTGCTGTTTTGGATCCTGCTCATCCTCGCCGTGGTCGCCGTCGGTTGGTATTTCTATCGCCACCAGGTGAGTCTGATGAGCAGCACCTCGCAATCGGCGGATACTAGCCAGACCGCCGCTTCCAATCAGAATCCGGCTCCGCCCCAGCCCATCAACTGGGAGACGGTGGAGCGCCCGCAGGACGCGATCAAGCTCCAGATGCCGGCAGGCGCCAAGGATTCTGAGGCGCCGGCTTTCAAAGCCAACGGCGTCGCCGAACAGGTGAACATGGTGTTGTCGAATGCCAATGCCGACACCACCTTCGCCATCGGCTGGGAAAACGACCCTCCAGTCGCGCAGGCCAATCGGCACGATCCGGAGCGCACCCTTCAGGCCGCGCGGGATGGAATGCTGGCGCGAACCCAGACCATCCTGATCCAGCAGTCGGACTTGAAAGTGGCGGGATTCCCGGCTCTGGACCTGTCGGCAAGGAACCAGGGCGGCGGCATTCTCGACGCCCGCCTCATTTACGCAAACGGCTGCCTCTACTCGCTCATCATTACGTTCCCTGACTTAGCCGCGCGGCGTCAGGGCGACGTCGACCGCTTCTACCAGTCCTTTACGCCAGCGGCGCAGCCCAGCATGGCCGCAAAATCCAGCAGCTAGCGCCCTGCCCCGTTCGTCGTAATCAACAAGGCTGTGCCCCGTTCATCGTTCGCCGCAACGAACGATGAGCGGGCGTAGCCTTTGCTCTTGCCTTTCTTTCTGTCATTCCCGCAGGAAATCTGCTTTTGCTCTTGCCTTTGCTTTTGCCCTTGCCTTTCTTTCTGTCATTCCCGCCGGGAATCTGCTTTTGCTCTTGCCTTTGCTTTTGCCCTTGCCTTTCTTTCTGTCATTCCCGCCGGGAATCTGCTTTTGCTCGTGCCTCTGCTTTTGCCCTTGCCTTTCTTTCTGTCATTCCCGCGGGGAATCTGCTTTTCGAGCATCTTTTCTGCACCAATATGAGTGCAGATCCCCAACCCGCCCCCACAAAGTCAATACACACTGTCTGTGGAAATCGCTATAGTTAACAGAAAAAAATAGAGAAGAAGTTTTTGTCTAAAACATCAGTCTTAAGTATTTCAGGGAGTATCATTCAAATTGGCGGACAAACTGCCATCCGCACAATCTTTTTGAAGGGCACGGCCAAAAGCCGTGCCCTTCGCATTCTCCAGCCGAAAACCCCGCGCAAATCTGTGCACTTTGAGGGCGTAAATCTCTCAATCTGCTTCACATCGCCGTTTTTTATTTCGCGCATTTTTGCACCAAGGAGAAAACCAATGTCGCAATCCGAAGAAATCACCCCCGACGTCTACACCCAAACCATCGAGCGCTGCGCCGCAGCCTATCACCGCGTCCGCGCCGAGCTGCCCCAGGGCGCCACCTACTTCGAGGACCAGGAAAACAGCCATAAGGCCTTTCTAGCCTTCGCCGCCGAGCTGCCCATCCTCCGCGATCCCGACTCCTTCCAGCTCTACGTCGCCTGCATCGGCAAGGGCGCAGCCATCGACATTGTCGACATCGGCCGCTTCTGTCACATCGCCCAAACCGCCATGGCCGTATGGAAAATCGCCAACCTCACCATCTCGGCCTTCCAGGCGGCGGAGCGCGCAGCGCAGGAAAAGGCCCAAAAACAGGCCACCCCCCTCAAAGGTAACCAGTCCCAGGTCCCAACCAGCAGCCAGGTCGGCGACGCGCTCCAATACGCCCTCGCCCATCTGCCAATGTTTGAGGTGCACAAGCAGCACTTCCAGGCACTTAGGAGCATGGGCATGATCCTCCCCTGCGATCGCGAGTTGCGCGATAACCCTCTCGCCGCCCTTCATTTCTGCCGCATGAACGAGGAACTGCTCCGCCAGGATGTCCTGGCCAGCATTCCGCCCAGTCCCCAGCCAGGCCCCGATCCCGCGCCGGAACAGTCAACGGCCGCGAAGCAGGCCGCCTGAGCAGGTTTTTAGGCCAAAAATAAGGCGGATTCGCCCCTGAAACTTCCCAATCCGGCCAACAGCGAACCACCCCCAAAACCACCCAAACAACATCCCCGCCCAAAAGAATATCCGCTTATCTACGTAAAAATAAATAGCTTACATTAATAATCGCGGCCTACAGGCCACAAGTTGACCACTGATCACTGACCACCGACCACTCGACAGCTACGCTCCCCCGCCCGGCAGCGAACGCCGCGCAGCTCTCTCGATAAAATGCGTAATAAAGCCGACAGGCAGAAACCGCACCAGGAACGCGGTCAACCGGCCGCTGGCGTGGGTCACAACCGTGCCGCGGCCGCGGGCCAGCGCATCCAGACCGATGCGGGCAACGTCTTCGGCGGACTGGACGCGGCGCTTGAACGCGCCCGCCCGCGCCACCTCGAAAAACTCGCTCTCCGTCGGTCCGGGGCAGAGCGCAGTTACTTTTACGCCGAACCGTGCCACCTCCGCCGCCAGCCCGAGAGCGAAAAAGCGGTCGAAGGCCTTCGTGGCCGCGTACGTTGAGAGATAAGGGATGGGCTGGAAGCTCGCGGTCGACGCGGTAATCAGCACCCAGCCGCGGCCTCGCTCCACCATGCGCGGAACAAACAGCCGCGCCAGGCGGACCACCGCTTCGCAATTCACGCGGACCTGCCCCAGTTCCTGCTCGACCGGGCTCAAGCGGAAGGCGCCGAACTGGCCCAGGCCGGCATTTTCGATAAGGATGTCCACGGGAATTCCCGCGCTCTCTGTGGCATCGAAGATCTGTTGCGGCGCCGCCGGATCGCTAAGATCGGCGGCAACGGCGCGGACTTCCGCGCCCTTCGCGGCCAGCTCCGCGGCCAGCGCCTCCAGCCGGTCCAGCCGCCGCGCAGTCAGAATCAGTTTCGCGCCCCGCGATGCAATCTCGCGTGCCAGCGCAACGCCAATTCCCGCGCTGGCGCCGGTGACCAGTGCCCATTTGTTATGAAAGCTGTCGGAGGAGGACATGGAGGAATGATAGCGAACAGTGGTCAGGGTTCAGCGACAGTGGCCGTTCGTCATAAGGAACGAGGACGCCGAGATTTCGCTGCGGGCCGCTTGCCCACTTTCCGATTCTTCTCCACGCGCACCTTCCACGCCGTGCGCAGCGCGCCCAACAGCAGGTCTGGGCTGGCGGCGGCAAGCCGCACGTGGGTGGCGCCGTTGCGGCCCCAGCCGCCGGGAATCGGCAAAAAGATATCGGGAGCCTCTGCCACAAACTGCGCCTGCATTTCCGGCGTGAGCATCAGGTTGCCGTACCCCTGGCTGACCGAGGCCAGGGTGGCGAAGATGCGCCCGCCGACGCGAAAATCCACGGCGCCCATGTGCGATCCTTCTTCGGCGCCTTCCAGCGAGAGTGCGAGACGGCGAAAGTCGTCAGGCGTCATATCAGTAACCAGCAGTCGAGCATCGAGCACGCTTAATCGGGATTCCCAAGGCCAGCTCATCTGACCCCTGATCGCTGACCACTGACCACGGATCACTGACCACTGGCGGCTACTGGCTGTTGTTCGAATTCTTCATCGAGCCAGCGCGTGAACGCGGCAAACTCCTCGTCGCGGCCCAGGAAGTCGCGGACCATTTCGCGGCCCGGCTTGGAGCCGCCCTGCTCCAGCACCGCCTTGCGGTAGCGCTCGCCGGCATCGCACCCCAGCAGGTCGTTGGCATCGAACTGGCCGAAGAAATCGAGCGCGATGACTTTGTCAAAGGCGTAGGTGTAGTAGTTGGACGAGTAGCCGGTGAGATGTCCGAAGCTCGCGTACATGCGGTTGCCATCCAGCCAGCTCCAGGGCAGCAGCCCCTCGTAGAGCGAGCGGATCTCGTGATCGAGGTCGATGGATTTGGGATCGCGGTCATGCAGATCGAGCGAGAGCGTGGTGTAGTAAATCTGCTGGCGCATGCCGTCGGCGCGGCCAAAGGAGCTGGCGCCTTTCATCTTGCGGATGATGTCGGCGGATAGCGTTTCCCCGGTCTGGTAATGCTTGGCGAACGATTGCAGCAGCTTCTCGTCGCGGAAGAATTCCTCGAGCATCTGCGATGGGACTTCGATGAAGTCGCCTTCAGTGGCGAAGCCGGAGATGCCTGCCCACTCCGTGTGGCCGCCGAGGATGGCGTGCATCAGGTGTCCGAACTCGTGGAAGAACGTGACCACGTCGTTGTACTGGAGCAGGCCGGGATCGGCGGAATCGCCGTCATCGGACGGGGCTGATCCTCCGGGAAAATTGCAGATGAGCGCGGCCTCGGGAAGATAGCGGCCACGCACGCCCGTCACCACCGGGGCCGCGGAAAACCACTTGTCCTTGCCCTCGCGCGGATGCATGTCGAGATAGAACCGGCCCACGCGTTTCTCGCCTTCAAATACGTCGAAGACGGAGACAGCCTTGTCCCACCCCGGCACATCGGCGGGACGATACTCCACCTTGAACAGCCGCGCCGCCGTCTCCAGGATGCCCGCTTCCACCTGCGCGTAAGGGAAATAGGGGCGCACCGACTGGGAATCGAAGTCGAAAGCCTCGCGCCGGTACTGCTCGTACCAGTAGCCGCGGCTGGTGATGTCGATTTCCTTGAGCCCGGGGTGCCGGCTGCGGGCGAATTCGAGGACCATTTCATGTTCGCGGCGCGCGCCATCGCGGCTGGCCTCATCCAGCTTGCGCAGAAACTCGCGCACGTTGGCCGCCGCGCCCATCATCTGGTCGGCAGTGGCCAGGTCAGCCCAGCTGCGGAATCCGAGCACATCGGCGATCTCCTGCCGCACCGCCAACAACTGCTCCAGGATGGTCTTGTTCTGCGGAAAGGCACGCGTGTTATAGGCCAGGTACATGCGCCGGCGCAGCTCGGGACTGGAAGCAAAGGTCATCACCGGCTGCATATCGGGCTGGTCCGTGGTCAACGCGATCCTTTGGTTCTGATCCGGCCGATGGCGCGCCACGTAATCCTGCGGCAGCCCCTCCATCTCCTCCGCAACAGCTTCAATGGTCTTGGCGCCCTCCTGAATGTTGCGGCTGAATTCGAGCGAGAGGCGCGTGGCCTCTTCGTTGAGCCCTTGCAGGCGGGCACGCGTCGGCTCGTCCTTGTCCACGCCGGCCAGCCGGTAGCAGAGCAGGGTCCGCTGAACGTAATGCGTTGTGGCCTGGTTGCAGTGCTCCAGGCGCATGGCCGCGAGCGCCTCATAGACCGCGCGGTTGAGGCTGAGCGCGCTGGCTGCCTGCGCCACCCGCTGCGCCTCCACCTGCGCCTGGTCTCGGACTTTCTTGTCGGCAGCCACTGAATTCAGCACGCCGGCCTGCGATCCGGCCAGACCCAGTTGTTCCAGCGCGGCGTCGTAAAGCCGAAGAGTATTTTCCGGAGTGCGGGGATGGTTGACCGCGAGCAGCGCCGCCAGCGCGGCCTCATGCGCCGCCAGCCGCGCGCTCACCCATCCATGCAACGCCTCAGGAGAATCGGCGCCGCCCGCCTCCCATGCGTGCAACCGGTCACAAACGGATACCGCGGCCAACGGATCGGCAGACAAGTGGCGTACCCCCACACTTCTAGGTTGCCACAATCCGCGATTCCGGGCAGATTTTCCTGCCGGTTCGAGTGCACTTTAGATGTGCTTTTGGGAACAAACCGTCCTGCCCCGTCGTAAACCAGCCATCGGGTAAACTCTGTTCAGAGGAGGCGAAATGGGAGCGGTGGGGCAGAATCTTCGCTTCGCGCTGCGGCAACTGAGGCGCCACCCGGGATTCACGGCGACGGTCCTGGTTACGCTGGCTCTCTCCATTGGCGCCAATACGGCCATTTTTTCCGTGGTGAATGCGCTGATGCTCAGGCGCCTGCCTTACCCGCAGCCGGAACGGATGGGGACCATCTTCATGCGTGTTGCGGGCGCGAGATCTTCTGAGTCGCCCCACTGGATCGACGGCACGCAATGGGAGCTGCTGCGCGACAACGTGCCCTCGCTGGTCTCCGCCGTCTCCTCCGGCCTGGCCTCCGGCGTGAACCTGCAGGCTGGAGCGCAGGCGCAGTATGTGCACGATGGCCGCGTTTCCGCACAGTATTTCGACGTCCTCGGCATCCGCCCCGCGCTGGGCCGGGTTTTCTCAAAGGACGAAGACCGTCCGCACGGGCCGCCTGCGGTCATCCTGAGCTACGGCCTGTGGCATAGTCTCTTCGGCAACAACCGCGGTCTGCTGGGCCAGACCATCCAACTAAAGGGCGAACCCTACACGGTGGTGGGAATCCTGCCCGCAGGCGCGCACACGCCGCTGAACGCGGACCTCTACACGCCCATCCAGCCTTCGCGGACCGGCGAGGGCGGCGGCACCAACTACGACGTGATCGTCCGCCTGCGCGACGGCGCCACATGGCAGCAGGCGGACGCGGAGATAAACCGCGCCTGGGCCGAGCCCGCACAGCGCTTCGCGGCCGAATTCCCGCACGGCAGCACGGTCAGCTTCTACGCCGTGCCGCTGCAGCAGGGCCAGACCGCCGAGTTGCGCCCGCAGCTGCTGGCGCTGATGGCGGCCGCGGGTTTCATCCTGCTGATTGCCTGCGCCAACCTTGCCGGCCTTACGCTGGTGCGCGTCTCGCGGCGCACGCCGGAGATGGCCACGCGGCTGGCGCTGGGCGCCTCCGCATGGCAGCTCCAGAAACAGCTTTGGCTTGAGAACCTCGTCCTTGCGGCCATCGGCGGGCTGGCCGGCATTGGCGTGGGCTACGCCGCGCTGCGCGGCTTGCTGGCGCTGCTTCCCATCGGTTTCCTGCCGGTCGCGTCCGTGCCGCTGGACCTGCGCGTGCTCGCGTTCACACTTGCGGTTGCGGGGATGACCAGCATCCTGTTCGGCATGCTGCCGGCGCTGGCGGTGCGCCGCGTGGACCTGCGCACTTCCATCGCCAGCCGCAACCTTGCCGGCGGCGACCGGCTGCGCCAGCGCCAGGCGCTCATTGCCGGCGAAGTTGCGCTCACTGTGGTTCTGCTGGCCGGCTCGGGGCTGCTGATCCGCACCCTGGTTCACCTGGAGACGCTGCCGCCCGGCTTCAATCCCGAAGGGCTGATGACGGCGAAAGCATCGCTGGACGATGCGCGCTACCACGATCCGGCTGCGTTCCGCCGCCTGCTGGATGAGAGCCTGGCGGCCATGCGGCAGATTCACGGCGTGGAGAACGCGGGCGTGGCGCTGTCTCTGCCGTATGAGCGCATCCTCAATGGCATGGTCACGGTTGCGGATGGGCCCAATGCAGGACAGAACATCGGAACCGACCTGGACTACGTGACGCCCGGCTACTTTGAAACCATCGAAGCGCCGCTTGTTGCCGGCCGGCACTTCACCGCGGCGGATGGGCCCAATACGCAGCCGGTGGTGATGGTGAATCGCACGTTCGCGCGAAAGTTCTATCCAGGGTTGAGCCCGATAGGGCACACGATTGGCGGCAGATTGGGGACCATGCGCATTGTGGGCGTGGTGGCGGACACGCCGATCTCTTCCGGCCTCAATCCGGTTGCGCCGCTGATGAGCGAGGAGACGGTTTACGTTCCCGCGGCGCAGATGAACGTGGCTCCGATGCTGGCAATGTTGCACACGTGGTTCCAGCCCAGCTGGGTGGTGCGAACCGCGGGGCCGGTATCCGGACTGACGGAGCAGATGCAGCGTGCGCTTTCCAGCGCGGCGCCGGCGCTTCCCTTCTCCGGGTTCTACAGCATGAGCGACCTGATGGACGAGACGCTGGCCATGCAGCGCGTGGAAGTGGCGCTGCTGGGGGCGATGGCCGGGCTGGCGCTGCTGCTGAGCGCGGTGGGCATTTTTGCGCTGGTGGCCAGCATGGTGGCGCAGCGCACGCGGGAGATCGGCATCCGCATCGCGCTCGGCTCCAGCGTGCGGCGCGCGATGGCCCACGTGGGAGCGCCGGGATTGCGAGCCTCGGCGATTGGCCTGGCGCTGGGATTGCTGCTGTGCGCAGGCATCCTGCGGGTGTTGCGCAGCGTGCTTTACGGAGTGGCCGTGTACGATGCGGTATCGCTGACGGCAGTGGTGCTGGGCATGGCGGTGGTCGCACTGGCGGCGTCCGCGGTTCCGGCGTTGCGCATCGCGCGCATCGATCCGGCTAAAACGCTACGCGACGAATGATTCGATCCATTGCGGGCGGCGTGCTTGAGGGTATGGCCGCCGTCCACTTTCCCCTACTTGAGCCAGCGGAATGCCCTTTCCACGAGCGCCTTGGCATCCCGTTCGACACATGCGCCATGGGCGACGATCAGTTTGTCAAAATCCCAGGAGAGCATTTTCTCAAGCGATCTCCTCGCCCGCTCACGATGAATAAAGGAGAGCCTGATATCGAGAGGAACGGCACCGCCCTGTGAGGCGACGCCAGCCAACGTAAACAGAAGGTTGCGCAATGGCGCGCCCTTCTTGAAGGGGTGGTTTTGGATCAGATCGTCCAGCAAGAGAGTGCGCGACCTGCCGTGAAAGAAGCACACCTCCTCGATGAGCGGATTACCCTTGAACGCAACCTGGCCGAGATCGTTCTCCCACGCGGCCGGCGGCGTATCGCCAAGAATCCCCGCAAGTGGCAGGGGACCTTTCTTGAGAGTGAATGGGGTCGTTCGCGCTGCCCACAGCTCCGCGTTCGGGTATAGGGCGTGCCACGCAGCCAGGCGCCAGACGTGCCGGGGCGTGCCCGCGATAAGGTACTTCACCGGCCCGACGCTGTCGATGAACCTCAGCGTATCTGGCGAAACCGCAACCGGCGAACTCACCCATAATGCACCGTCCGAGAGCTTGACGAGCGCCATGCGCGTGGTAAACATGACTCCCATGTCGCGCACCGGCGGTCCTTGAAATACCCAGAGGTTTGGACCGAATGATTCTGGTTCCTGGATAGCCATTCTTCAAGGATTCAGCCAGGGAGTCCCATCGCGCAACTGCCAAGCTCGTTCTAGACTCATTGCATGCGGCAATCGAAGGAATCTAAGCGGCGACGGTTGCGCCCGGGAAAAATCTGCGTGGCCATTCAGGCTGCCACGCCCGCGGAGATGATTTCCCGCGCCGAAGCCGCATCGCGGGAATCGAAGTTCCTCGAGTTCCGGCTGGACTCGCTGGCTCGGCCGGAAGCGGTGCTGACCGCGCTGCGCCGCTTTCTGGCGGGAAACAAAAACGTGACCGCGATTGCCACATGCCGGCGCAAACCGAACGGCGGCAACTTCAGCGGGACGCTTGAGGAAGAGCTGGAGATTCTGCGCAAAGCCGTCGGCGCCGGCTGCCTCATCGCGGATCTTGAGATTGAATCGGCGGAAGAGGCCGCACCGGCGCAGTTGGACAAGTTCCGCGCGGTGCTGCGCAGAGCCGACGCCGAACTTATCGTGAGCTTTCACGATTTCTCGCGCACGCGGCAGTTGGATCGCGCGGCCGATCGCATTGCGGCGTTCGAACCCGACATTGTGAAGGTGGTTTCGACGGCGCAGACGCTTGCGGATAATCTGGCGGTGCTGCGGCTGATTGAGAACCGTGCCGCGAACGCGCGCATCGTGAGCATGGCGATGGGCGAAGAGGGCCTGCCCAGCCGCATTCTCGCGCCCCGCGAGGGCGGCGAGTTCACCTTTGCATCGCTGGCGGAGGGTGAGGAGACCGCGCCGGGCCAGGTGACGGCGAGGACGCTGCGCATCTTGTATCGCGCGGGCAAGATCACGAGCAGCACGCGCATCTTTGGCGTGGCCGGAAATCCCATTGCGCATTCGCTTTCGCCGCTGATGCAGAACACCGCGTTCCGCCGCGCCGGCTTGGACGCCTTGCTGATACCGCTCAAAGTGCGCGCGCTGGCCGACCTGCTTACTTTCGCGCTTGAACTGCCGCTAAGTGGACTGGCGGTGACCATGCCGCTGAAGCAGGAGATTCTGCCGCGCCTGGAGCAGATGGACCCGCTGGTGAAGCGCATGGGCGCGTGCAACACGGTACGCATCGGCGCGGATGGCAAGCTCTCGGGCTACAACACCGATGTGGCCGGCGTGGTGCGGCCGCTGGAGCGGAGAATGCGTCTGAAGGGCGCGCGCGTGGCGCTGCTGGGGGCCGGAGGAGCAGCACGCGCCGCGGCATTCGGGCTGGCTGAGCAAGGAGCGGAAGTGTTCATCGTCAACCGCACGCACGAGAATGCGGTGAAGCTGGCGCGGGCCGCCGGGGCCACGGCGTTGCGGCAGGAGAAGCTGCGGGGAATGCGCTTCGACGTGCTGGTCAACTCGACTCCTTGCGGCATGGCGGGATCAAAAGAGCCGTTGCCGCTGGGGGCCGAAGAGCTGAACGCGGACCTGGTCTTCGACATGGTCTACAACCCCATGGAGACGGCGCTGGTGAAGCTGGCGCGGCTGCGCGGAATTGCCGTGATTACCGGCGCGGAGATGTTTGTGCAGCAGGGCGCGCGACAGTTTGAAATATGGATGGGCGAGACCGCACCGGAGGCGGAGATGCGGAGGGTTGTGGAGCGGGAACTGCGCAGGCGGGTGAAGAGGGGCTGACTGCTGTATGGGGAGATTCATCAGCGCTTCTCATCGGGCTCACCCGAAATCGATTTACGGTTTGACTTCAGGCAAATGGTATATACAATTAACTAATGGGAATCTCGTACGATCCCGCCAAAAATGAGCGCAACATCAGGGAACGTGGACTTTCCTTTGAGCGGGCTTCGGATTTCGATTTCGAGGCTGCAGTATTCGTGGACAACCCCCGCAAGGGCGAGATGCGGCGTATCGCGATTGGATATCTGGACGGGCGGCTGCATCTGCTCTGTTATATTCCCCTGCCTGACGGACTTCGCGTCATCAGTTTTCGCAGAACCAACAAGAGGGAGGCAAAGCGTTATGGCAAACCGCAGACCATTGGTCGATGAAGACGGAGAAGTTAGAGAGCTGACTGTCGAAGAGGTGGCGCAATTGAAGCCGTTCTCCGCTTTGCCGAAGAGCGAACAAACGATGCTGCGGAAGCTCCGCGGACGCGGCCCGCAGAAGGCCCCCAAGAAGATCCCCATCTCAATCCGGTTATCTCCCGATGTGGCAGAGGGCCTGCGCGCGACGGGGAATGGATGGCAGAGCCGCGCCGATCAAGTGCTCAGGTCGTGGCTCCAGAAAAAAAGACGGGAAGGTTGAAGGTTCCACTATCGCCCGTTATCTTTTCTTGCGCGCTTTCTTCTCTTCCTTTTTCTCGCCTGGCATGTGCATGGCGGGAATAGGCGCACAGAATGCGCGTGGAGTAGGATAGAATCCTATTCAGGAGGGGTCGTCCCATGCGCACCACTCAGCAATTCAGCGTAACCCTGTCGCATGAACTTGCAGATTTGGTCCGTGCCAAGGTTGAATCCGGCGAATACGCTTCAGAGAGTGAAGTCATTCGCGAAGGACTCCGCGCGCTGCAGCGGCACGAGCGTGCACTTGAAAAATGGCTGCATGAAGAGGTCGCATCTGCTTATGACGCCATGAAGGCCGATCCGTCGCGCGCAATCTCGGTTGAGAATGTGCGGGCTCGACTCTCTGCCGCGCGTAAGTCGGATCAGAAAGCCGGCTGATGCATCAGGTCGTGTTTTCTCCTGAAGCCGAGGCGCAACTCCTCGATTTGTACTTCTATATTTCCGCTGCGACTTCTCCAGTAATCGCCGCGAATTATGCGGAGGCGATTGTGCGCCAATGCGAGAGTCTCAGGACATTCCCAATGCGAGGAGCAGCGAGGGACGATGTTCGTCCGGGGCTCCGGGTATTTGGATTCCGGCGCAGAGTTTCCATTGCGTTCGAAGTCGCTTCCGACCAGGTGGCTATTCTTGGCGTCTACTACGGCGGACGCAATCTGGAAGCAGCGTTGGAAGACCTGGAACCATAATCAAAAGCATTTGATTCACCCGGTCTGGCGGGTGCCGGAAAGCCGGCTACTTATCTTCTCTTTCGCGCCTTCTTCTCTTCCTTCTTTTCGCCCGGCATGTGCATGGCGGGAATGGGGGCCAAGTCCGGCCCGATCCGCTTCACCACGGTGTCGAGCATCTCGTAGTTCAGGGTGCGCGGGGCCACCGGCCTGGTGACGCCGGTGTCGGCGTCCACGCTCACACTGCCACCATTGGCCAACAGGAAACTGAAGGAGGGCACGCTGCCGCCAGGCGCGGACAACTGCGCCACCTTCACCGGCAGAAAACCCTGGATGGGATGGAGGCGGAAGGCTGTCTCATAGCGATGGTGGCGGAGGCTCCAGGTGAATACGCGCACCTGGTCAAAGTCATAGGGCAGGCCGTTCTTGTTGGGCTCCAGCAGCATCACGTATTCGGGCACCTGGTGGTTGGGCGTGTCCGCGTCCGGGTCAGTGACCTTGGTGAGCACGTACGCGCCCACAATTCGCTGGCCCTCGGCGTATTGCGCCACCTGGTCGGGAACATCAACATCCATGCGCCCGGCCAGCAGCCAGCCCGCCTCGCCTTTGGCATCGCGCACCAGCCACCAGTCCTCGATCGCCGGAGGTGGCGCTGGAGCAGGCTGGGTATTAACGGGCTGCCTGGCTTCCTTGCGCGCGATCTGCGCCTTTTCCTCGGCCAACTTGGGATCGGCAATCGCTGCCTGAGACTGTTTCGCAATCGAAGCGCGCTCCAGCATTTCCACCCTGGAGTTGGCCGGCAGCAGATAAAAGCGCTGCGAATCCCGTCCCGGCTTTTCATGCAGATAGGCATCGTCGCGGATGACCGCGGTGGCGACAACCGGACTATCCCTGTGGTCCGCGGCCAGCTTTACAAACCCCTCGTAGGTCTTGCTGTCGATGACGGCGTGTTCCTCGATCCAGCCGATCTCGTTCTTGGGGGTTTTTACTTTCAGGAAACGGCGGCCGCGCTCGAGCACCTGCAGCGGTTCGCCGTTGGTGACTTCGCCGGTGTGGTCGGAGACCGGCGCCACGCGATCGCGAAGGAACATCTTCTGCGCGGAAACATAGACCATCTCCGGATGCAGCCGGTGAAGGCGGTCGCATCCGACAGCGGCAAGGGCCAGCAGGGCGACGCCGCACAAGACAGCTTTTCTTGAAGAATGGCGCAGACAATCAGCGGATTGGGGGAGAAACATGAGCAACGTCGTCAGCGACACTTTGAGCATAGCATCCACGCGGAAAGCGGACGCCACCATGCATGCGTCAGCCGCGGACGACGGGAATCTCCGTGGATACTCCCGCCTCAATTGGGCCGGCCGTTGGCTCCGGTACGGCGGCGGAAGCGCTCGTCGACGGGCTGACGGCCGCGGAAGCCGGATTCCACGGTGTGCCAGTGCTCAATGGCCGGCTCGCCCAGCTTCCAGCACAGCAGGACCACTTCCTCATCGAGCTTGAACGGGAAGTCGAGGAGGCCGGAGTCGAGGTCCTTCACCTGCACGCCGATGGAGTCGATTTCGGCGATGCTTTCGCGGAGGCGTTCCAGGTGCGATTCCATTACTGTGCGCTGGCGGGTGACGCTGGAGATGTCGACCTTCATGCCCCCGGAGAGATAGATACGGCGGCTCAGATCAGTGAGGCCGGACTCGACCGATTCGGCTGCTTCCTTGCTTTCGCGGGCACGTTTGAGCAGCGCCTCCAGCACCGGAAGCAGCGATTGCGCCTCATCTAAGGTGAATGTCTTCATCGCCATTCTGCTCTTAGGATAACGGAAACAGGGACCGAGGGAACGATTGCCAGTAGCTGCAGCTTGTAAGCCCGCAGCAAGAAGCTACGAGCTAAGGGCTGAACCCCGACCGCCTAGGGCTACAGGGGGAACAGAGGTAAGAGGGCAGCGGCATCAGTGCGGATCGACCGAACCAGCTTTCGCGGGGCCGGCGATGGCGGAAACCACGGTGCAGACCGCAAGGATGGCGCCGATGATGGCCAGGGAGATGAGGATGGGGACGTCAATCCAGGGGCTGGCCAGCATTTTGAGGGCGATGAAGGCGAGCAGGATGCCCAGGCCGTAATGGAGGAAGCGCAGGCGATGGAGCAGGCCGGCAAGGCCGAAGTAGAGAGCGCGCAGGCCGAGCACCGCAGCGATGTTCGATGTGTACACGATGAACGGATCGGGGGAGATGGCGAGCACGGCGGGAATGGAGTCGAAAGCGAAGATGAGGTCGGTGACTTCAACGGCGAGGATGACGGGAAGGAGCGAGCCCTGGGCGGGTTGCAGGCGGCGAATCCACGCGGGAATAATCTCGCAGGCGGAGCGCTCGCGGATGAGGCGCCAGGCGGCGTACAGCAGGAACGCGCCGAGCAAGTAGGTGATCCATGCGTAGTGGCGGATGAGGGTGACGCCGATGGCGATGAAGGCCGCGCGCAGGACGATGGCTCCGGCCACGCCCCACGTGAGCGCCTGGTGCTGGCGCTGGGCGCGGATTTCAAAGCCCTGGAAAAGGATGAGGAAGACGAAGAGATTGTCGATGGAGAGCGAAGTTTCAATGGTGTAGCCGGCGACCCACTGGAGGGCGGAAACGTGGCCCTGGCGAAGATCGATCCAGGCGGCAAAGAGGGCGGCGGCAAGCGCCAGGCACACAGTCCAGAGCCACGCGGCGCGTTGCGAGAGCCTGGCCTCGCCGCGATGGCCGGGAAGGCGCGAATCGATGAAGAGCAGCAGCGCCACGGCCAGATGAAAGCCGATCCACCACGTCCAGGTTGCGCCGCCGATCATAGGGACGATGGTACAAGAGCGGCAGGGAAAGGGACCTAGGGACCAAGACAGAAACCGAGCGAAATCATCGGGCTGCCGCCGCTAATTGCGCAGCTTCTTCATGAGTGCGATGAGCAGGCGGCTCGCGTCTGCAGATAAACCCTCCGCAGCCCCTCGAAGTTCGCCATTTCCCATCTTCCCTGCCTCACTTATAGCAAGCTGCGTCTGCACTTCGCAGAGCGAACCACGCGAATGACCCAGGAACTGAACGTATTCGCCCTTCGTTGATCGGCCATAACCCTCAGCAATATTGCTTGCTATTGAGACGGATGCCCTGCGCAGTTGATTAGTGAGTCCGAATCGTTCGGATTCCGGAAACGCTGCAGTCAACCTATAGACTGCGACACAAAGTTGCATTGCGCGTTGCCACACCACAAGCTCTCGAAATGAAGCACCCATACCTGTTCCGTCCTCTGCGAAGTCATCCAGCAGCACACGCAACAATGCGACCGCAGAAAGTGCGCGATGTCACTGCGTAGAGTCAACTCCTATGTCAGCTGCGGGCTGCGCCTTCTTGGTCCCTTGGTCCCTTGGTCTCTTGGTCCCTTGGTCCCTATCGCTCGTCGATCAGCCGGATCGTTTCCATGAATGCGTCGCCATCAATGGTGAGGCTCTTAGCGCTGATCTTGTCCATGGTGTCCTGGGCGGTGTGGTGATAGCTGTTGTTGGGGCCGTAGTCTAGGTCGATGATGTCGATGGCGGGCACGCCGCGCTTGAGGAACGGCAGGTGATCGTCCTCCACCGCCTCCGAGGTCTGGAAGAAATAGCGATCGTAGCCGTACTTGTGAGCCGCCTTGCGCACCAGGTCCACCAGCCAGCCGGTAGAGGCGGACTCGCGCTGAATGTCGAGGTCTTTGTCGCCGATCATGTCGGCAAGGATGAATGCCTTGATGCGCTTGAGGGTGCCGTCGCGGTCCCATTTGGCGGCCAGATGGCGGCTGCCGTAGGTGGAGTCGGAGGCCGACCAGTTGACGAACGCCTCTTCGCCGTCGAAGAACACCAGCCACACGGAGTAGCCATCGAGCTTGCGGCCGCCGGCGGTCTGGGCACGAAGCTTGTCAGCGATGGCGAGCAGCAGGCCGGTGGTGGATCCGCCGTCGTTGGCGCCGACAAAGGCGATATTGCGCAGGGGGTAGTTGGTCTCGTAATGGGTGCCGAGGACGATGACGCCGTCCTTGTTGCCGGGAAAGCGGACGATGAAGTTGCGCAGGTTCACGGGGCCGATGGGCGTATCGGCGAGGAACGCATCTTCTTCCAGGTTGTCGTGCTGGAGGTGCTCGCGGAGGAAGGCTTGCGCGTTGATGTGGCCGGGGCCGGTGGGCCAGCGCGGGCCTATGGCGACGAAATCGCGGGCGTAGTCGTAGGCGCGGGCGCCGTCGAAATGTTGGGCGAAACTCAAGCCGGGGAAAAGCGCGACGAGGATAACGAGAAGACTGAGGTGGCCGGAGCGGCGGCCGAAATGCAGGTCCTTCGACTGCGCGGATCGCAAAAAACGCGGTCCGCTCCGCTCATGATGACGCCGCTTCTTCAACAACCGGGCTGGAAAGGGGCTCGCCATCAGGCCGCCAGCTCCTTCTTCTTCCTGCGCGAGGGGTGCACCCACCACGCCACGAAGATCCCGATGAGATAGAGGCCGAGCAAGGGAAGCGCGTACAGGCACATGGTCCAGGGATCGGGGCTGGGGCAGATGAATGCGGCCACCAGGAAAACGGCAAGGATGGCGTAGCGAATGTTCTTCAAGAGGAACTTCGGGCTCACGATGCCGAACATGGCCAGGAAGAAGATGAGGATGGGCATCTCAAAACTGATGCCGAGGCCGAGGATGATGGAGAGGAAGAAGCCGGTATATTCCTCGATGGTGATCATCGGGGTGAAGTCGTGGCCGAACTTGACGATGAGGATTTCCATGGCGCCGGGCAGCACAAAGAAGTAGCCGAAAGCTGCGCCGGTGAGGAACAGCGCGATGGTGGCGGCCATGAAGGGCACCACGAATCGTCTTTCCCGCTGGTAAAGGCCGGGGGCGATGAAGAGCCACACCTGATAAAGGATGAAGGGCGAAGCCAGGATTGCCCCGGCCAGCAGCGCCACCTGCAGATCCAGATTGATCGCATCCATGGGATGCGTCATCACCAGCTTCTTACCGATTTTCGTCAACGGCTCCTGGAGAAAGCCGACCAGCTGCCGGTAAAAGACGCCGGCGATCGCCATTCCCGCGGCCAGGCCGATGGCAGACTGGATGATGCGCTTGCGCAGCTCTTCCAGGTGCTCCATCAGGCTCATGCCCGGGAGCTCCACGCGCTCGCTCACCGCGGCGCGCGCCTTGCCGATGGCATCCGCTGCGTCAGCCATGCTGGGTCACGGTCTCCGCTGGATTGGAGTTTGAATGGGTTTCGCCTTCAGTCTGCGCGGCGGTTTCGGTGACTGGAGCGGCTGTCTCCGCGCCGATGTTCGCCTCGGCAACGATCGCATCTTCGAGCGGCAACGCAATCGATCCCTCGGTCCCTGCCGGGGTCCCCTGCGAGCGATTTGTGCTCGCTGGGGTGGCTTGGTCCCACGTTCCCTGCTCTTCTGTTCCCTGTTCCGTGATCCCTGTTCCCTGTCGCGCCGGCACCGGCGCGCCCGTTGACGGCGGCTGGATGCGCGGCATCGTGGCTGGCGGCTCCTCTACCACGGGCGCTGCGGTTTCCGGCGGATACGCCTCGGGGTAGTCGGAGCCGTACAGCGGATGCGCCGGCGCGGAGACAGACTCCTCGGCGGCGATGGTCTGCGATTCGATGGTCTGCGCTGGCGGATTCAGCGCCAGGTTGCGCGCCCGTTCGGCTTCTTCCCGCTTGCGCCGGTCGGCCTCCTCGGCCGTACGCAACTCCTCTTCCATCTGGAATTTGAAATCGTTGGAGGCCTTGCGGAACTCGTACATCAGCTTGCCGATCTGGCGGCCGATCTGGGGCAGGCGGCGCGGCCCGAAGACCACCAGCGCCAGCACCATCAGGATCAGCGTGTCGGACATGCCGAGAGTGCCGAGTTCAATTGGCGAGTTCACCATGTAGAAACAATGATACCGGCCCGAAACATGAGGGAACAAATCGGGCCGAAAGATGAGTGCTGTGGATCACTCACCAGGGGCGTCCTCCCGATCGGGGGCCCTCACTGCCCTTTCAGCAGCACTGTGTTCCCGGAATCGAGGAACTTGAAGGACGTGTAGGTCCCATCGTTCTCACACTCGATCCGTAAGGGGCTCTCGCCCTTGGGCACGATCCTTGCCGAGAGGCTCCCATCCTGCGGGCGCATCTCGTAGTAGGCGTCAATGTCAGTGCTCATGCGCTGTTCGGGCGGCGCGTCTTCTTTGCGGAAGTGGACCACCCAGCGGTCGTTCGAAGGCACCATGTCGACGAAACGCCAGCCGGCGGGAATCTGGAGCGGAACCTCGCGCACGCCGCCTCCCTGCCTTATCTCCACCACCGCGTCGTCGCTGTTCCCGCGCCAGACCAGGATGTTATCGCCTACGGCGGTGAAGTAGACCGAGGCAAGATACGTTTGCGCTTCCTGGCGGAGTTGCGGATTGGAGTTCGGCGTATCACCCCAGTCCATGGACCTGCGGCTGGCGGGCACGTCGATCTGCTTGACCAGGTTGCCGGAAGAATTCAGGTACAAGACTTTGAGGATCGAAGTTTCGGGATCCGATTCGGACACCAGCATGTCGCCGTTTGGAAATACGGCCAGATGAGTCAGGTGGCAAGAGTTGGGCCGCGAAAGGTCGCAATCAATGCCCAGCCTGGTGGCTCCCTTATAAGTGCCGTCGGGGTCAAACCGGGCCAGAAACTCGTGGTAACTCGAGTAAGGGATTCCCGACGGCGATTTGTCGCGGCTGCGTGGTCCCGGCTGAGGTTGATCTTTCGTCGCCTGCAGCAGAAAGTAAATACCGGAGTCGGTGGCGAAAACGTCGAAGCCATTATTGAAATCGGTCAGGTCTGAGATGCTGGTGGAAGAGATAGTCTGCGTCTTCGTGCCGCGGACAATGGTGACGAACTGGTTGTACTTGGGGAACTGTCCTTTCGGCGTGCTCATCACTGTCTTCCAATCGATGTCGTGCAGCACGAGCGAACCGTCGGGAAGGCACTGCGGCTGGTCGACCGAAGTATTTGGCAACGCGAACCCCGGGTCTGTTTTGACCGCTTCAAAATCCACGGCTCTGGTGGGGATGAATTCGTGGACACCGTTGCCCATGTCGACTGTTTGATCTGAAGCCGGCGGCGCCTGGGAGTTCCCAGCGGAAGCTCCGGCCACCATGCCCAGTACACTCAACCATTCCACAAAGCAAATCCGGCGCATCGATCCTCCCAACCGGTTCAGGAGATTGCAGACAAGACGCGAAGAGTTCTAACTGGCAACAGGACGCAATATAGCTCATGAGTGCTCGGAACGCACTCTACCAGGAGAACCCGCCCGTTGGCGGCGGCCACGCGTCCACCAGTTGCCGCAGCAGCACGATGCGGCCGAGGTGATAGGCATTGTGCGCCGACAGGCTCTCAAGCTGCTCGCGCACGGTCATTACCCGCACCGGGTGGCCGGGGCGCGAGGGGCAGCGGATGGGCTGGCTGATCCGCGAGTCATCGCCTGCGGCGTCTGCGCCGCGCCGCGCGCCCGCAAAGAACCGCCGGCAGAGCCGCGCCCACGGTTCGCGCTCCATGTCGTCCACAGTGGGAAAACCGTCGGCAGGGCTGGCCGGAAACGGCGTTTCGATGCCGCCGATCCAGTCGAGCGTAATCTGCTGCCAGAAGCAGACGTGCCACAGTTCTTCGTAAATGGAGTGCGGCGCGGCGGCGGGTTTGCGGTGTGTCAGATCTTCGGGCAGTTCTTCCAGGATTTGCGCAGGCGATGCCGCGTAGGCGTCGCTGACCAGGCTCAGTTGCAGCTCGTTCATTCCTACCCCCAACTCTTTTGTCCGGTGTCGTGTTGTTGGATGTTCCGGCGCGTTTTTTCGGCGCATGAAAACCGTTGGTTTGTGGCCTGACTGCGGGTGGATTAAACTTGAGGGAACAGCTTGCGGCGATTTGGACGGAGCTTCCGTCCGGTAATGGCCGCGCAAGCTGGATCGCTGCAACATCCCCGTGGAGGGGCCGGAATTCCGGCACGCGCTTCCACTGCAGTCGAAAGGCTTTCAACAACTCCGTCCGGAAGCTCGCACGATGAGCCGATGGACTGAAGGCGGAACAAATTGACCCTGGTATTCGACGATACGCTGGCGGCGGAGTCCGCCACAGAGAGATGCAGCCTGGAAAACTACCTGGCCCTTCCCGACCACAGCATGGACGGGCGGATTGGGGCGGCGCGGGCTAAGCTGGGCGCGACCACAGTGATCCTGGGCCACCATTACCAGCGCGACGAAGTGGTGCGCTTTGCCGACTACACCGGCGACAGCTACAAGCTCTCAAAAGCGGCTGCTTCAACCGAGGCGAAGTACATTGTTTTCTGCGGCGTGCATTTCATGGCCGAGAGCGCGGACGTGCTCGCGCAGGACGGCCAGCAAGTGATCCTGCCCGACCTGAATGCCGGCTGCTCCATGGCCGACATGGCGGAGATTTCGCAAGTGGAGGCGTGCTGGGAGTCGCTGGCGCGCATGGCGGACGGCGAGGGCGGCTTTTTGACGGACGGGCTCATCCCGGTCACTTACATTAATTCGACCGCGGCCATCAAGGCGTTCTGCGGGGAGCGGGGCGGGCTGGTTTGCACCTCGTCGAACGCGCGCGCGGCCATGGAGTGGGCCTTTGCGCGGGGCAAGCGAATCCTGTTTCTGCCCGACCAGCACCTGGGGCGCAACACTGGTTACGCGATGGGGAATGCGCTGGATCAGATGACTGTGTGGGATCCGTGGGCGTTACAGGGCGGGCAGACCGCGGCGGCTTATGCGGCCAGCCGAGTGATTCTGTGGAAGGGCCACTGCAGCGTGCACCAGCGCTTCCTGCCCAGCCACGTGGACGCGGTGCGGGCAAAGTATCCCGGGATCCAGGTGATTGCGCACCCGGAATGCCGCTGGGAGGTGTGCCAGAAGGCGGACGCGCTGGGATCCACGGAAGGTTTGATTGCGCTGGTGGAGAAGGCGCCGGAGGGCGCGATGTTCGCCGTGGGAACTGAGATTCACCTGGTGAACCGGCTGGCGAAGCGCGCGGCGGCCGAGGGCAAGCGGGTGATCACGCTGGACGACACCGGCTGCCTGTGTACGACGATGTACCGCATCAGCCCGCAGCACTTGTGCTGGGTGCTGGAGAACCTGCTGGAAGGCCGCGTGGTGAATCGCATCCAGGTGCGCGAGAATGTGAAGCAGTGGGGCCGCGTGGCGCTGGACCGGATGCTGGAGGCGGCAAAGTAGGGAGAAGGGAATAGGGAGTAGGGAGTAAGGAGCGTGGAATTCCAGAAGGCCTGAGAGGCATTGCGAGGAAGAGACCGGCGACGACCGGCCTTTGCGGTGATCTGTGTGGCGCGTAAGTCGATGCTTCCTATTCCCTATTCCCTACTCCCTGTTCCCTGCCTTTATCACGCTGCTTTTCGCGGCTCGGGATAGATCGCCGAGAACGCCACATTGTCCAGCAATTCGCCTACCTGCTCTGTGCTCACAAGATCGGCGACGTTGCTCTTCCGGTCCACGTAAATGACCACGAACACTTCGTCGCGTCCCTCAACGCAAACCCGCTCGCGCATTCGTGGCACATACTCAGCGATTGCGTCCGCCACCATTCTTTTCCGGTAGAAGCGATCGACAAGCTCCACAATCGCGCTCGGTCCCATCGGCCGGCGGCGCGCGCTCCGATCTTCGGCCGACCCGTCCGGGCCAATGTGCGACCCACTCTCTTCTTCCGGGTTAAACTTAAGCGCGCTGAGCGCCGGGGAGCTTAATGGAATAGGCCGAGGCATAGGAGTGCCTCTTTTCTAAGGTTCGATTTGTAGAAGTGAAACGGGCCCATCGACAATAGATAAGGAACCGGGCCCGACGGATCGATGCTTACCGAGCTTCGATGCGTCGTCCGGACGACATAGTTGCATCGTGTTCCGATCGGAATGCGCCGGCGCGGCGGCCAGTGGAGGGAATCCAACCCATCGCCATGTACATTGCCGAAGACCAGGTTCGTTCTCTGCTGAATTACGGAGCCCTCATCCCGGCCATCCGGCAGGCGCTTGTCGACTACTCCGCGGGCCTCGCGGAGCAGCCGCCGCGCACCATTCTCCGCGCCGGGAACGAGGTGGGCCACGGCAATGGCTGGTTCGCCGCGATGCCGGTGATTTATGGAGACGCGATGGGGGTGAAGGCGGTGACGTTTTTCCCCGGCAACGCCGAACGGGGACTGCCCACCCACATGGCTGTCATTACGTTGCTCAGCCGCTCCACGGGCCAGCCGCTGGCAGTGATGGATGGGCGGCTGATCACTGAGATGCGCACGGCCGCAGTTTCCGCAGTGGCTCTGGATGCGCTGGCGCCGGCCAACGCGGCCAGCCTGGGCATTCTGGGGGCCGGGGTGCAGGCACGCTCGCATATTGAGGCGTTCCGGCTCATTCGGCCGAGTCTGAATGACATCCGCATCTGGAGCCGGACGCGGGCCAGCGCCGAGCGCCTGGCAGCGGAGGCCGGCGCTGCCACCGGTGTCATGGTTCGCGCGGCGTCAGTTGACGAGGCCGCTTCCGCAGAGGTGGTGCTGACCGTGACCGCATCGCCGGAGCCGGTGCTCGAAGGCCGCTGGCTGCGCAGGGATGCGGTCATCCTGACGGTGGGCGCGGTGGGGGCGCAGTTGCGCGAGCTGGATGACGAAGCCGTCCATTCAAGCTGGATTGTGGCCGAATCGCGGGCGGGCGTCGAACGCGAGGCCGGCGACATTGTGCTTTCCGGGGCGCCGGTTCAGGCCGAGATTGGCGAAATCCTCGCCCGCCCCGCCGAGTTTGCCATTCCGCGCGACCGGCCCATTCTGTTCAAGTCGGTGGGCATGGCAATTGAGGACCTGGTGGCCGCGCGCCTGGTGTGGGAAGCGCTGCAGTAGCACCACCACGCCGTCCAAACTCAGGTGCCGCCGGTCACCAGACCGGCGGTACGCGGGGTCTTGCGGTACACGAAGGCTAACGTACTCCGCCACTACGACGCCACCGCAAGCTGCGCTGCCGGCTGCATCCGGGTGCTGCCCTTGCGCGGTCCACGTTTGCGCGCGCTCATCACCTTGATCCGCTCCAGGAGCTCGTTGGGGGAGCAATTCTTCTTCGCCAGCAGGGCATCGGCGGAATGAATCTGATCTCCCATCTTCAACGGATCTCCCAGCAGGATCATGGGGACATGATGGGCAATCTGTTTCAGCTTGCGCACCAGTTGATCTCCATTTCCGGGGGACAACGAATGATTGGCCAGCACCAGGTCGACCTGGTTTTCGGAATAGTACCCGATGGCCTCGTGCGCATTGCGCGCCGCCAGCACCCGGTATCCGTTGGTGGAAAGCATGAAAGCGAGAACCGACAAGTCGTTCTCGTTCGCGTCAACGCAAAGAATAATCTTCTTGGGCCGCATGTGAAGCTGCACTCTCCTGAGGATTGGTTAGAATTTGTTTCGACCAGGCAATACAATTCCCGTGCCCGCTCTAGTGGCGGGCTGGACGACAATTCTGTTTTCCTGGCCTTGGGCCCCACTGGGGATGGGCCACCACCTGGAGCCGGTGCGCACCTCAAGGCGCAGCCGGTCCCAAGCGGGGACCGCCGTTTACATCGCACTTCGAACGGACCGTATCTGCGGCGAACAAACCGATTTGCCCGCCGCCATGAACCGCTCGGGGCCCGATGTCAAATCCGGCTCGGAAGCCGATCAGATTTCTCCAATGCTTGGCAAGAGTACGAAGAACGGTTTCATCGCGACTAGAGAGAATGTGCGGCGAAGACACACTTTTTCGCGCGGTGGAGGCTGAGGGGAAACCATCAACAAATCGCAGATACAACAAGTTGCCTTTATGAAAAGCTGTTGAAAGGGTGTGCATCACGGAAGGAAAAGGGCTCCTTCTGCAACGATTACGCTGCTGCCTGCGACGCGAACACGCGTCACCCTCGCGTCGGCCCCAGTGCTCGCAGTTAGAAACAGCTCACTGGGCCGATGAATTTCAATTCCCTGGCGAACGCGGATGCGCTCTTCGCTGCGAGCCAGGCCACGCGCCACCAGCCATGCTATGGCGCATCCGGCCGCCGAGCCCGTGGCCGGATCTTCGCCGCCGTTAAACTGCATGCGCGCGCGCCATGCGGTGACGCCATTGCTTCGATCGGGAGCCAGGACATAAAACCATCTGCCTCCGCGCGCCCGAAGCCATGCTGTAGCCTCGTGATGGCTCAGGTTAAGCCGCCCCAGCGCCTCCAGGTCTTTCAACAGGACAACGGCAAACGCATTTCCGGTGGAGACCAGTTGCGGCGCATGATCCGCATCCAGGTCCTTGCTCTTCAATCCGCACAGCCGCGCCACTTCGCCGGGATCCAATTCTGCCAGGAATTCCGGATCTCGCTGCGTCATTTCTGCAAACAACGAGTCTGGGGCTTCAAACCGGACTGGGATGGGGCCCACGTTCTCCGCCAGCGTCACCACTCCATCGCGCAATGTCTCCGGCGCTGAGCGCCTGAGCACGCTGGCTGTGCCCAGCGTGGGATGGCCTGCGAAGGGCAGCTCCTCCTCGGTGGTGAAGATGCGCACGCGAACGCCCTGCTCGCGTTCTAATTCGGCGGCTCGGCGCTCCACGAATACGGTTTCCGACAGGTTGAACTCGCGCGCGATCGCCTGCATCTCTTCCGTTGCCAGGCGAACGGTGTTCATGACCACCGCAAGAGGATTCCCCTCGAGGGGGGCCTGGGTGAAGACATCGGCGACAAAGTACTTGAGGGTGCGACCGGAGGTTGGCATATCCCCATTATGCGAAGCCAGACGGGCCGGGGCATCTGGAAATCGCTGCCGCTCGCGGTCTTGGCCGCGGTTCCGGAGGACCAATCCGGCACTTCTAACACCAAAGCCGCAATTCCATCCCGCGACTGTTGTATGGCCCGCGCAAAAGTCCGCCGATAAGATACTTGCGACGAAACCAGCGGGGCCCGAGAATTCACCAATTTTCCGGCTCCTCTCCCGGCCTCGCGCACAGGGCTACGCTTCGGTGGCGAAGTGGAAACGCGCAGGTCTGCAAAACCTGTATCGCTGGTTCAAATCCAGCCCGGAGCTCCAGTGGAGCAGAACCAAAGCCGGAGCCGCCAGGAAACGCGGCTCCGGCTTTGCGCGTTCAAGGCGGTTCACAAGCTGCGTCCACGTTGGTCGCGCATCAATCCAAATCTATTCGATGAGCGGTTTGGCCAAGGCTTGTGCAAACTGCGGTCGAGCAAGAGAGAAAGGGCCGCGGTGAAGGAATAGCCCGCGACCCCCGGCGATTCGCCACAATCCGATCTATCTATCTATACGTCTAAATAATCCCCTGACTGGCTTCGCGTGGAGTTACTGCCGCCGCTAGAGCGGAATCATTGGCGCCGGCAGACGGTTCCGCGTCTTGTCCAGGAAGAGCCTCATGCGCAGCGCCTCGGCGCGTTCGGCCGCCACCAGCTTGCGCTGACGCCGGATGTGATCCTCGTCTTTGAGGTAAAGCAACTGCACCTCGTCGGAATCAGCGTCGAGCTCGAGGCGCGCGATGCGCTCCTCCATGCTCCGGCGAAAGCGCGGGCTGATCTCGATGCCTTCCCACCGCATGGATTCCGGAGCCATTCGCCGCACCTCGCCTTGAATTGTGGAGCTGCGTTTTTTCTTATTGCCAGCGCGCTCACGTTTTTCTCTAATGATGCCGATACTAGCGAAGAGCCCGCGTGTGCGAAAGATTACGGGCTCTCCCTCAAACCGGAACCGGAAGTAACGGAGCTGTTCGATTTCAGGACACAGACGGCCGCTGCATCGCGTCTCGTTGCTGCCGCGGAGCTCCGGCGAGCGGTATAAGCTTGCCGGGGCGCCTGGTTTCTTTGGCGGCTGGCGCCCCGCTTCAACGCGTTCCCGGCTTTTGCGGCGTGTCCATCACCGCCAACACAATCTCCGTGCCGCCATCCAGATGGACATTTTGTTTTGCGCCCAGAAGCGCGCCTGCAGCATTGGAAAACGGCTGTCCATTGGCGTTGGTTGCGAGCAACACGCCCGGCAACGCGGTGGTCTTGATGGCTACGTTGCCCTGCCGCGACACCACCGTGCCGCTCTTAGGCTGCGCACTCGCCGCCTGCTGCTCGGTTTCGGCAGACATTGCCGGCGCACCGCCGCCCGGGGCTGGGTTGGTTTGAGCGCCGCTTCCGGGAGCCGCTCCTGCCGGCGATGCCGTCGCGCCGCCCGGAGCCCCGGCGGCCGAGGGCGAAGCCATCGGCGCGCTACCCATTCCCGGGGAATTCAGCGTGTCTGTGGAGTGCACCGTGGTCGGCGGCGGCGCCACGTTCTCCATCACCGTCCGGATGGACAGCGTCTGGCCGCCCTTGATCTCGGCTTGATCGAACTGGATGGTCAGCCGAGCGTTCGGATTGGTTTTAGTGTGCGCCTGCGCGTCGGTCACATGCCCGACGATGCGCGACCCTTTCGGGATGACGATCCCATCCGCGGTGGTGGCTTTCTCCGTTGTCTTCACGATCACGGGATCGCCCGCTTTGGCGTTCTTGGTGTCGATTTTCTTCTCCAGTTCGCCGGTGACGGGCCGGAGCTGCTCGTCGCTCGCTTCCGGGGCGCCGGCGGTGCTCGGCACCGGGACCGCGGCCGCGGTTGCACCGTTTTGCGGCTGCGCGGACGGCGCAGTTGGCTGCGCGGACGTACTTTGCGGCGTCGAGGGCGCGGGGCTGGATGCAGGTTGCTGTGCCGCAATCGATACGCCGGCCAATCCGGCCAAAGCCAGGGCCGGAATCAGAAACTTGATTCTTCGCATAAGATAATCCTCCGTCTAATCCGCGCCCCTTCGCGCGCGGGCGCGAGAGTCATTTCCTGCTTTTGCAATGCAGGTACCAAATCCCTATGCCGCTCTCCTATCCGAACAGGCTGCTAACTAATAACAAGCGTGTTAAGCCGCACACTGTGTTTCACGGCAAATCCGCGCCGCGGCGTCATGCCACGGAAAATCTGCTCTGTTCATGTAATTCTGTTTCAGGCGCAAATGGTTGCCCGGCGCGACGAAACGCCGGCCTGGTCCATGCGTTGCCGAACTGCTGGCTCGCTGCTGCTGATTCGATCGCATGGAGCCGGGATGCGGCCATTCGCGGGCCTTCGCGAACCGGCGCAAGTATGAATGCCCAACCAAACATGTTGCGGCGGCAGGAATCACGGAACTATACTTGCTGCACCCGCTGGACGCGTTCCTTCGCGCCACCGCCAGCCCGCACACTACCCAGTTGGAGGAAGTTCATGCGCAAGATATTCCTCGCTGTCTATTTGCTCGCCGGATGCATTGTTTTTCTCCCCGTCACGCTGTCCTCGCAGCAAGTCATCCATGCGCTGACCGGGACCATCAGCACCATCAACGCCTCGGACAAGACCATCACGGTGTTTCAGGACGCCGGGGCCCAAACAGTTTTTGACGAGATGGTGAACCACAAGACCGCTATCGCCTTCGACAAGAAGATTGCGGCGGAGACCACTGCGGCCACGGCGTTCGACAAGCAAGGCGCATACGCCATCATCTTCTACTACGGCGACGGCGACGATCGAACGGTGGTTGCGGTCAAGAACCTGGGAGCGGGTCCGTTCTCGTCCACCACGGGCGCGGTAAGAAAAATGGATTCCCGCGCTCACACCATCACGGTGAAGGATCAGGCGGGCGCGGAGCACACCTATCGCATTGACGCCGAGAGCGTGGCCGAGGGCTATGCCGGAGCCATCCCCGGCCTGAAGTTCCAGGCCCAGAACGGCGACCAGGTGCGAGTGGTCAGCTCCAGCCAGGGCGGGGAGCAGGTGGTGCTTTTCCTGCGCCAGATGTAACCGTTCGAGAGCACCCGATTTTGGGTCAGGCGGCCGCCTGCTTCCACTTGATATTGCAGCCGATCGAGGGGCGCTGGTCGCGAGAAACGGGCTTGCCCGCAAGCACCGTGTCGATGGCAGCGCGCAGATCTTCGCCAGTGACCGGCTTGCCGTTGCCGGGACGGCTGGAGTCGAACTGGCCGCGATAGACGAGCTTCAGGTTCGCGTCAAACAGGAAAAAGTCCGGCGTGCAGGCGGCGTGATAGGCACGCGCCACCTTCTGGGTCTCGTCGTAGAGGTAAGGAAAGCGGAACCCCTGGGTTTGCGCCTGCCGTTTGAGGCCGGCTGGATTGTCGTCGGGATAATTCTCCGCGTCATTGCTGCTGATGGCCACGATGCTGACCGGTTGGAAAGCGTAGTCGTTGCCCAGCGCCGCCAGGCCTTTCTCCACATGTTTGACGTAAGGACAATGAGTGCAGATGAACATGACGAGCAGAGCCTGTTGTCCGCGCAGGTCATCGCGGCGGACGGTTTTGTTGCTGACCACGTCGGGCAGCGCAAAGTCGGGCGCTTCGGCTCCCAGTTCCAATTCCATCGTCGATTCAGTAAGTGCCATGTTGAGGTCTCCTTGAAACTTCTACTCTCGATCCTTCACCCAAATGAGGTTCATTGCAAAATGCGACGTTATTCTGGAACGCCGGGCGCAAGAAAGGAGATGCTCGGTATGTTGAATCCGAGGCAGGTGGAAAAACCAAAGAATTTCGGATAGGGATGACGATCGCCGGGTAGCGTTATACGGATTCGGGTTACGATCCGGCACGGTGCAAGATCCTCCGCACCCATACCGTCGTTGCCCACCATTTGAAACCACGCATGGCCCCCAGGCTTCAGTTCAATCGCGCGCCGCCGCTGATGTTGAGGGCCGGCAATAATAGCTGGCGCCTGTGCGAAGGAGACTCCGGGGACGAGCTTTCCCCCCGCATCGAATGCGGTAGCAGACGGATAGCCCGAAACACTGCAGGCGCTATTTCCGTGGTTCGTCAGAATAAAGGAATAATGCAGCTGTCCCCCATTTGCAACCCCCGCATCGAGCTCGCGAAGAGTAACGTCGCGCGCGTGGCAATGCGCCAACCTTTTTTGGGCTGACAGCGTGCCGCTGGCAAGCATACAAGCCAGAAGAATCCGCTTCATAGCGCCTCCATGGAAGCGTGCCGCAAAGCGTGTGTGCTCCAAAGACGCATTTGCCTCTCAGGGTGACGATTCTGTTTCTAAAACAGCCCCGGTTGCCGTCCCGGCATGGTCAACCCGAAGTGCTCGTACGCGAGTCGTGTCGCTACGCGTCCGCGCGGAGTTCGATCCAAAAACCCAATTTGAATCAGAAAAGGCTCGTAGACTTCTTCGAGCGCATCTTCTTCCTCGGCCAGGGTGGCGGCCAGCGTGCCCAACCCCACCGGCCCACCGTCGTACTTTTGCATGATGGTGAGGAGCAGCCGCCGGTCGATTTCGTCGAAGCCGTGGGCGTCCACCTCGAGCATGGTCAGTGCGGCGTTGGCGGTGGCGCGGTCGATGGTTCCGGTTCCCCGCACCTGGGCGTAATCGCGCACGCGGCGGAGAAGGCGGTTGGCGATGCGCGGGGTTCCGCGCGAGCGCAAGGCAATCTCCGAAGCGCCATCGGCATCGACGGGGACGCCGAGCACCTCCGCGGAGCGCTCCACGATCACGCGAAGTTCCTCCTCGGTATAAAACTCAAGGCGGAGCAGGATGCCGAAGCGCGAGCGCAAGGGCGAGGAAAGCAGTCCGGGCCGGGTGGTGGCGCCAATAAAAGTGAACGGCCGGATCTCCATCACATGGGTGCGCGCCGCCGGGCCCTGGCCGATGATGATGTCGAGCTTGTAGTCCTCGAGCGCGGTGTAGAGCTTTTCTTCGAGCACGGGCTGGAGGCGGTGAATTTCGTCGAGGAACAGGACCTGGCGCTCGCGCAGGTTGGTGAGGATGGCGGTCAGATCGCCCTGGATTTGCAGCGCCGGTCCGGAGGTTTGCTGGAAGCCGACGTCGAGCTCGTTGGCAATGATGGTGGCCAGGGTGGTTTTGCCCAGGCCGGGGGGACCGAACAGGAGCACATGATCCAGCGCTTCGCCGCGCGATTTGGCCGCCGTCATC
>CAWBIG010000193.1:0-43001 GCA_963788435.1 uncultured Acidobacteriota bacterium
GGAGGCTGGTGGATTTCTCAGGCGGCGAAGACGGGGGGAACCCTCGGGGTTAATGGGGGCGAACGAAAGGGCACGAGAGTTGAAACGCGAGAGGGGAAACAACGCTTTACGTACAACGCGACACGTTATATAATTCAGTCAAGTCATCCAAAGCTTCAAGGACGAGGTTGTCAGGAATCTCTTTGAAGGCGGCTCGAGCCGCCATTGGGGCGCAATCCAGACGGCGGCAAAGCGCAAACTCGATCAGTTGGAAGCGGCATCGCAGCTTGGAGACCTTCGAATTCCGCGAGGAAACCGCTTGGAATCGCTGAAAGGAGATCGCGCGGGGCAATACAGTATTCAGATCAACGATCAGTATCGAATCTGCTTCGAGTGGAAGGCGGACGGAGCGCACAACGTGGAGATCACGGATTATCACTAGCGTCACGGAGGCACGAAAATGGCAATCAAGAGACCCTCTTCGGGATGGAGTTATCGGCGGATGACCTCGCATCCCGGCGAGATGCTGCGTGAGGAATTCCTTCGTCCACTCGGACTTTCGCAGAACGCGCTTGCCATGAAGATTCGCGTACCCGCAACTCGAATTGGTGAGATCGTGAAGGGCAAGCGTGCCATCACGCCCGACACGGCGCTGCGCCTGGCGCGATTCTTCGGCAACAGCGCCGAGTTTTGGATGAACCTGCAGCAGATGCACGATCTGTCAAAGGCCCGCCTCGAACTGAAGAAGACGATTGAAAGCGAAGTCGAAGTGCATGGCGAACAGGTGGCTTAGACAACTGCATTGGATCGCGTTGACTGCGCTCGCCGTTCTTCCGTGCCTTGCACAGAAAACTCCAGTATGGAAGTACGAGCGCACGGGCAACGCCGCGGATGCGACGCATGTTGCCGCGCGTCCCGGTTACGCGCTGATGGGCGGCGGGACCGACCTCGATGAGGCGTTCCAATGGCTGTGCGGACGAGCGGGCGGCGGCGACTTTCTGGTTTTGCGGGCCACGGGAACCGATGCCTACAACCCGTACATTCGAAAGCTGTGCCCGAAACTGAACTCGGTGGCGACGCTGATTGTTCCAAGCCGGGAGGCGGCGCAGGATCCCGAGGTGGCGCGGAGAATTGCGGAGGCGAGCGGGCTGTTCATCGCCGGCGGGGACCAGGCGAACTACATCAACTTCTGGATGGGAACGCCGGTGCAGGTTGCGCTGAACGATGCGATTGCACGTGGCGTTCCGATTGGCGGCACGAGCGCGGGGCTTGCGGTGATGGGGGAATGGGCTTACTCGGCGCAGGGAGACAAGCCAGATGACAAAGACCTCGACAGCAAGACCGTACTTGCCGATCCGTACAATCCCCGGATCACGCTGGTGCATGGCTTTCTGAATTTGCCAATGCACTATGCCGTCGTCACGGATTCGCACTTCGCCAGGCGCGACCGCATGGGGCGGCTGATTGCATTTCTGGTTCGGTTGAACGAGCCGGAAGGCAAGCCGCTCCCCTGGACAGGACAGGACCGGAGTGTCCGCGGCATCGGCGTGGAAGAACGCACGGCTCTTCTGCTCGAGCCCAGCGGACATGCGACAGTGGTGGGCAAGGGGGCAGCGTATTTTCTGCTCTTAACCGAGGACGCGCAGGTGCTCGCGCGCGGCAAACCGCTAACCCTTCGCGACATTGGGGTAGCGAAGGTGTCCGACGGTGAGGGCTTCGACCTCTACACATGGGAGGGCGAACAGACGCGGTACACACTCTCGGTCAAGGGCGGTACCCTCTACTCCGACCAGGCAGGCGGCCCTATTTATTGATACTTTCTACGCCCACTCCAGCGTGTGGACTGAGTCCGCAGGCAGCTCGAGCTCGATGACATTGCTGCCCAGGACGATCTGCATTTGCTGTTCAGGGCCGCGGTTGGCGACGACCAGCACATGTTTGCCATCGGGATGAACGAATCCGCAATGCGCAACCGACACTCGCCGCGGATCAGGCGCGATGCCATCTGTGGCGAAGACCTTTGCACCGCTTTTGATGTGGCGGGAGAAATGCGCAAAGGCCCAGTATTGGCCGCTTTTGGTGATTTTGTGGTCCGCATTGGCCATGGTGCCGTTCTGAATGGTGATGGTGCCGCCGCAGGAAAATGGACCAATATTAGGCTTGCCGTGCTCGTCGAGCGCCAGATTCCAGGCGGTGATGGACCGAGCCCAGTTGTTCAGCACGTCGTTGAACGTGCCGGCCCAGTTGGTGAAGTCGGTCTGGTAATCGGGCTGGGAAATGTCCGGTCCGCCCTCGGTCCAGTAGGCATTTTTTTGCGGAAAAGCGTCGTGGACGCGGGTCATCGCTGTGGGCTCGCCCACGTAGCCATGCCAGGCGATCCCATCGACGGCGTCGTAGACCGCCGGATCGCTGAGTTCATCGATGGCGCGGCCCCAGAGGCTGTAGTTGTGGTCGAGGATCCAGATTTTGGTGTCAAGGCCGGCGTTGCGAAGCGCGGGCGCGAGATGGCTGGCAGCGAACTCCATCTCTTGCTCCTGCGCCCAAAGGCACGCGGGCATGTGGCCTTCCTGCTCGGCGTCGGTTTCATTCTGCACCGTGACAGCCTGCACGGGCACGCCCGCATCGCGGTAGCCCTCAAGGAATTTCACGAAATATTGCGCGTAGGGTCCGAAGCTTGTCTTGCGCATGGCGCCGCCGAGCATGGTGCGGTCGGGTTTCATCCAGCCGGGCGGGCTCCAGGGCGAGGAAAACAGGAACAGCTCGGGGTTGTGCTTGCGGCATTCGCGCAGAACGGGGAGGATGTATTGCTTGTCGTAATCGATGGAGAATTTCTTCAGGTCGGGATCGGGCGTGTCGCTCTCGTCGTAGCTGTAAAGTACGCGCGAGTAATCGCTGGCGCCAATCGATGTGCGGCAGACGTTCATGGCCATCTCTTCGGGCGAGAAGATGTCGTCGAGAACCTGGTCGCGCTCGGCTTGCGTGAGCTGGCTGAGCACGTAGCAGGTTGCGTCCGTCATGGCGGCGCCGAAGCCGAGAATCTGCTGGCGAGTGGCGCGCGGATTCAGAATCACGGCTTCCGCGGAAATCTGGCCTGCGGGTTTCCATTGGAGCGGCGCAGACGGCGCGTGGCGGCGGTCGCGATAGGTGCTCCACACCTGCACGTCGCCGGGCGTGGACTGGGACCAGGCGTTCTTGCGCTCAAGCGAGAGCAATGCGGCAGCGGCAGAAGCGGACTGGAGAAAGGCGCGGCGGGACGGCGCAATCATGACGGTCTCCTGGATGAAGGATTTGCCGGACGAATGATAGCAGCGCGCGCTGAATGAGTAAAACGATGGTGCCGGAACTGGCCGGAAGCGGAAAACTACTGGCCCTCCTCGTAAGTGGGGAACGGCTCCGGCCAGGGGCTTGTGGGCATGCCTTTGAGCGTCACCAGGTCGGCCTGAACTTCAGCCCAGCGCTGCGGGTCTTTTTTGGTCGTAATGGGAAGTTCCGGATCGACATAATAACTCTCGATCGCCTCTTTGATTCCCATAGGGACGGGCACCTGCGGCTGGCGAGTCAGCTTGTGGAGCAGAGAAGCGAATGTCGAGTCAGTGAGGCGATAGCCTCCGGGCTGCACCACGCGGCCGGTGTCCAGATCGCGGTTCGGAAGGGGATGGTGGGGATCGCGCGAGATCACGGACAGGATGCCGTCAGGGAGCGACGGCGTGCCCGGGGGCGATCCGGCTCCCCGCGCGGCAATCGGAGTGAACCGGCGCATAGCGCGGCGAAATTCCGCGACGGAAACAACCACGCTGTGGACGTAGTCGGCTTCAGTGCTTTGCGTGGGCCCCTTCACGTCTACCAGCTTGAACGGCCCCACCTTGGGCAGGATCAGAATCAGTCCCGCCAACGTCCAGGTCCCAATGCCGGCATGGCCACGGTACTTGTCCCAGTCGTACACGCGGGCCATGGCGGCAATCTCCGCATGCAGCGCCTGCGCCTCGGGCGTGTTGGAATCGGGCGGTTCATGATGGCGATGAATCAAAGTGAGGGCATACGCGATGCGCGGAATAAACGACCGTACCGCAAACCGATAGGCGCCTACGTTCACCCACTGCCGCCGGTGGCCGGTGAACTTGTTGGATAGTCCATAAGTCTGGTAGAAGGCCAGCGACAGTTGCTGCGTGGGCACCCTCAGTCCGATGTGGCGGAGGTAGCGGACGGGCGCCATACGATGATGCGCGATTTCGTCGATGTCGAATGCGAACTCTGTCTGGACGTGCTGGTGCTCGCCTTCGGCATAGTTGACCCGATGGCCGTATTTGCGCTCGAGCTTGTGAAACTCCACCGGTACGGCAAGGTTGGTGGCCAGCGCATGCCCGTAGGAGTCGCCGATGTAATGCGAAAGAGCTCCGACGGCAAACGCAAGCTCATTCGCATTGCGGGCGTCGCGGAAGAGATACACGACAAAATCGCCGGAGCGCACGTAATGGGTGAGATCGCTGAACGACATCTGGCCGAAGGGGTAGTAGCCGATGTCCTGGATGACGCAGCCGCCGTAGGCGTAGGCCCGGGCTTCTTCCAGCTGTGCCTTAGTCAGGTTCGGATAACGGCTGAGCAACAGGGGAACGATGGAGTCGTCCCAGGTGAGGTCGATCAGTTGCTCATGCGTAAGCAGGGAATAGGGAAACGCCGGGAGAGCGCAAATGAGGAGCAGCAGGCATAACGCCCATCGAGCAACGGCGGATCTGGCCATACGGAGATAGATGCGCTCCGGCATTGGGCCGGTTGGAATTCTGATCCGGAGTGAAGAGAAGGACCACGAGCTTTTAGTTTGGTGGGCAGAGAGGGACTCGAACCCCCGACTTCCTGCTTGTAAGGCAGGCGCTCTAACCAACTGAGCTATCCGCCCACGCGTGGCGAGAGACCAGCGGGACTTACTCTCCCATGATACCAGCGCAAACGTTCTTCTCCCGTGGGCAGCGCGACGGCGCAGCGCTGTGAGGTGCAGCACATAGGGCGCGCGCCCCCGCCATTTATGCTGGGGGAGAAGTCATCCACCGAAAGCAGGGGTAGATTCCAAGTGCCAAAGCGTCCTCTTGTGCTGACCATTCTTGACGGCTGGGGCTATCGCGCCGAAAGCCAGAACAATGCAATTGCCCTGGCGCGCAAGCCATCCTATGACAAGCTGTTGCGAGAGTTTCCCAATACGCTGATCCGCGCCTCAGAGCACTTTGTGGGCCTTCCCGACGGACAGATGGGAAACAGCGAAGTGGGGCACCTGAATATCGGCGCAGGCCGCATTGTGCAGATGGACATCACCCGCATCGACGCGCAGATCGCCTCGGGCGAATTCCAGAAGAACCCTACGATTGTCCGCGCAATGCAGTCGCGCCCGCGAAGAGGGACGCCAGCTTCATTTGTTCGGGCTGCTTTCGGACGGCGGCGTCCACTCGCACCAGGAACACCTGTATGCGCTGCTGCGCACCGCGCGGGAACTCAAACTGGAGCGGGTCTTCGTGCATGCTTTCATGGACGGCCGCGACACCTTGCCCACCTCCGGCGCGGGCTATATCGCCGCTTTGGAGAAGAAGATGCGCGAGTACGGCGTGGGCAAGCTGGCCTCAGTCAACGGCCGCTATTACGCCATGGACCGCGATAAGCGCTGGGAACGCGAGCGCAAAGCTTTCGATGCGATGGTAAGCGGCAAGGCGGAAGGCGGTGCGCACCACGATGCCGTGGCCCGCATCAAGGAGAACTACAACAACGGGGTCACCGACGAATTCTTGATTCCGTTCGTGGTCACCGACGCCGCCGGCAAGCCCACGGGGCAAATTCGCAACGACGATGTTTGCATCAACTTTAATTTTCGCGCCGACCGAGCGCGACAGATCACTCGGGTACTGGCGCGAGAGAGCGGCTTGAACAAGAACGGAGGTCGCGATCTGGATGCGTGGGAGGCGCTGGACGAGATGATTCCGCGCAGCGAAATTCCCAAGGGCCTTCACTACGTTTGCATGACGCAGTACGACAAGCTCTACGAGCTGCCCGTGGTCATCCCGCCCGAGTCGCTCGACAACATTCTGGCCAATATCCTGGCGTCGCACCACTTGCGCAATTTGCGAGTAGCCGAGACGGAAAAATTCGCTCATGTGACGTATTTCTTTAATGGCGGGATTGAGACGCCGTTTCCGGGCGAGGACCGCAACCTGATTCCGTCGCTCAAGGTGGCCACCTATGACCTGGCACCGGAGATGAAGGCGGAAGCGATCGGCGACACCGTGGTGAAGGCCGTGAATGACACTGCGTTCGATCTGATCGTGGTGAATTTTGCCAACGCCGACATGGTGGGCCACTCCGGCAAGCTGGAGCCAACGATCAAAGCCTGCGAAGCCGTGGATGCGCAGCTTGGGCGGATCTACAAGGCTGTTACGGAACGGAACGGAAGCTGGCTGATCACCGCAGATCACGGCAATGCCGAGCTGATGGTGGACCCGGTTACCGGCGGCCCGCATACGGCTCACACGACCAACCCGGTGCCGTTTATCTATGTGGCCGAGGATGCGGGGCAGTTCCGCCTGCGCAATGACGGCAGCCTGCGGGATGTGAGCCCTACGCTGCTGAATCTGTTGAAGCTAGGCCTGCCCAAAGAAATGACCGGCGGCGACATGCGCGTTCCGATTGCAAGGTAGCCACGCGAAGTTGAGCGACAAAGCACAACGGCCTCCCGTGGGGGAAGCCGTTATCATTTCTGGATTGATTGGCGCTGTTTACCTGGATCGCAGTGAACGGATTGCGGCCGGCAGATGCTCTTCAATCGACTTGGCCCGTTCCGCCGCGATTCCACCCAGGTAAGTGGGCGCGGGCGTTGCCGTTAAAACCAGCGCCAGGGCAATGATGGAAAAGATGAGACCTGCGAAGCCGGCAGATAACAGCATGTGGTACATGTCGAAAGGGTCGAGATTGAAAACGTTGAAAGCTACATGCTCCAGCGGCTTGATGTGGTGGAGGACGGCCAGCGCAAAGAGAAAGAAAATAACGGCGAGCGAGGTGAGAACAGCCAGCGTGGCGTCAAGGCTGCGGTGGAACTTGAGACGTGCGCGGCAATGGGGACAGTCCACCAGGTGCTGCTCATAATCGCGGCGCATCTGGGGAGAAATCCCGGATATGTCATAGCGCCAGCTTGCCAGGATGGCGCCGACTACATGATCGTTGCATCGGGTTCTCGCCATGGAAGTCACTCGTTTCAAGTAATCGGTTGAAGGTTTGCACTCATTGGGGCAACTGGCGCGGCAAACAAAGGATTTACGTTCTTCTCGCCCGTTCCATCCGCCGTCCATCTGCGAACTCTGCAGGTCTTTTCGAAAATCGGGCTTTTCTTGCCCGGCGCCTTCGCGCTCTACCTTAGAGTGATGCCCGTGCTCTTACTATTGTAACTCCGCGTTCCAAAAATTGGACGTATTTCTCCTTAAAACTGGATTGACGCAAGGGGTTCCTGCTGCGCAGCTACCAGCAGCCGATTGCCCAGCAGGCTGGCCCTCCCGCTCAAAGCTCGTTCCGCGGCCAAACGCGCCAACTCGGGAAGATTATTGTTTTCAGATAGATGCCCGAGAATGATGTAGGTGGCCTGGCCGTCATATTCGGTCTCGAGATAGCCGGCAGTGGCGTCGTTGGAGAGATGCCCCACCCGGGACAATACCCGCTGCTTAACCTGCCAGGGATAGGGACCGTCGCGCAGCATATCCAGATCATGATTCGACTCCAGCAGGAGCAGATCCACTCTTTTCAGTTGCGCCTTTACGTTGGGCGGAATATAGCCAAGGTCGGTTGCAACGGCGAGCCGCACCCCCTCGGCCTGGAAGACAAATCCCACCGGATCAGCGGCATCGTGGGGAATGGTGAACGGGCTCACGGAGATATCACCCACCTGGAACGGCGTACCCGCTTGAAAGTATGCGACGGTGGGAAGCCAGCTCGGATCGGGCTTCTCGGTTTTCGGCTCGTCCTTTGGTTCAGCCGGTGCTTCAGCCGCTTCGATTGCGACGACTTCCTCGGTTTCTGCGTCTTCGCAGTCCGAAGTTTCGCCGGGCGGCTCTGCCTGGCGTTCCGCTGCCTGCTTGCGGCATTGCTCCAGCCATTCCGAGTAGGTCATGCGCCGCCGCGGAGTGATCCAGCGCATCCACTCCCGGTGGGTCGCCTCAGTGAAGTAGACCGGAATGCCCAACTTACGCGCTGTCACCGCCAGACCGTTTACGTGGTCCTGGTGTTCGTGGGTGACGAGAATTGCGTCCAGGGTACGGGGATCCTCGCCGGACTGCTCCATCCGGCGGAACAGCTCCCGGCAGCTCAGTCCTGCATCCACCAGGATGCGCGTGTTGCCTCCGGTAACAACAGTACAGTTGCCCTTGGATCCCGAAGCCAGCACGGTGAAGCGAACCATGCCTTGAGCATACAGCGGAAGCATGTGGATCGCGTGTTGTCTTGGCGGCTACCGCTCCAGGAACGCATCCACAACTGGTCCGATCCGGCCAGTGCACTGCACCGGGGCCAGGTGCCCGCAACCTTGAACCACGTCGAGTTGCGACTGCGGCACGAGCTGATGCATCTTCTCGCCGTCGGCCAGCGGTATGATGTGGTCCTCGCTGCCCCACACGATGAGAACCGGCATTTTGAACTGCGGCAGTTCGACGTCGGTCACGTCCTTGCCGGTCAGCATCGAGGCCAACGCGCGATCGGTCACCCACCCATTTCGTCGCGATATATGCAGAACGTCCTGAGCGATGAAGGCCGGCACCCGCGGCGGATGGGGCATGAGCAGCGCGTACAGCTCCTCCAACTCTCCGGGGGTTTTGGGAGTAAACCGCGCCGTGTTCCAAGACGGCCTGTCGGCGATTCCAGCGCTGTCAAAGAGCATGAGCTTCTTGACCCGGTCGGGATGCTCGAAAGCGACGCGCTGGACGATCCATCCGCCCATGGAATGGCCGCCCAGGTCCACCTGCCCCAGCCCCACGGCATTCATAAAGCCCACCACCATGCTGGCTTCGTCGCGAATGGAATAGGAAAAATCCTCGGGCTTGTCGCTGCGGCCGTAGCCGGGCAGGTCGGGCATGTACACCCGGAAACCCGCGGCCACCATGTACGGCGCCAGGTTGTGCCAGTCCTCGCTGCGGCCGCCCAGGCCATGCACCAGCACCACGGGTTGCCCATCTTCCGGACCGCGCACCCAGTAATGAATATGGATCCCGTTTACCGTAGTCCAGCGGCTGTGCGCTCCGGATAGATGCAATTGCAGGTCCAGGAACCCTTCGAAAAAGCTCACCGGCCGCTCGTAAAGGCCGATGCCCACCGCGACCAGAAGCGCCAGCACAATCGCAAAGAATGAGACAGCTCTTCGCGATGGCCTCATCGCCGCCCTCCCGCAATGGCCCTCGCTCGCTGCCACGCCGCCTCAATTACGCGAACGGTGATGGGCTCGAGCGCCAGGGTCCGCCGCGGCGGAGGGCTGCTCCACTCCGTGCGTTCCACCCAGCGGGCTTCGTCGGCATCGGACGCGGCTTTGAGCGTGCCGCCCTTGACCCGGCACAGGTAGTCGGCAATCACGAAGTGATAGCGCACGCGCTCGCCATGATGTTGAATACGGTCCAGCAGCTCAACCAGCTCAACGGGCTCGACTTCCAGACCCGTTTCCTCGCGCGCCTCGCGCACCACGGCCTCGCGCAGCATCTCGCCCACTTCGATCAGGCCGCCGGGGATTGACCACCGCCCGCGCAGGGGTTCGGTCCCGCGCCGCACCAGGAGAACGCGGCCATCGCGCACGATCACCGCTCCCACACCGACCAGCGGCGACGCCGGGTACTCGCGCTGCAGCATGTCTCTACGATAGTCCATGGCGCGGCCGTCCCCTGAATGGGTGCATCTTTCCGCGCCCGATGTCATCATTGAATGCAGAGGACACGCAATGTCAGAATTTACGCTGCACATTGAGGGCATGCATTGCGGCGCGTGCGTCCGCCGTGTCAGCCAGGCGTTGGCGCAAACTCCGGGGCTGGAAGTGAAGGAAGTCCAGGTGGGCGCTGCGCGCGTGGCATCCGCGCAGGAGCCCCCTCCAATGGACCAGGCCATTGCCGCGCTTGCCGCGGCCGGCTATAAGGCGCATGCCGCTCCCATCCAGCCGGGAGCCTGACGTGGCAGAACCCGCTACGGAATCGGTCACGCTTCCCGTAGTAGGGATGACTTGTGCCGCCTGCCAGCATCACGTGGAAGAAGCACTGCGCAGCACCGCCGGCGTGTCGGATGCCCGTGTAGACCTGATGGCCCACCGCGCACGGGTCGTCTTTGACCCCGCCGTGGCGCCGCCGGAAAAACTCATCGCTGCTATCCGCCAGGCCGGCTACGATGCCGTGCTTCCCCGCGCCGGCGCCGCCGCGGCCGCCCGCGAGACCGAAACGGCTGCCGCGCGCAAAGCCTGGGTGATGATTGTGGCCGGCGCGCTGGCCATGCTGCTGGCCATGCCACTGGGCGGACAAATGGGAGCGGTCGATCACGCGATCATGCGGGCGTTTCCGTGGCTCTACGCGGCGCCCCCCAGCCTGCTGCGCTGGTCGCTGTTCGTTCTCACTGCCGTACTGGCGCCCTGGGCCGGAGCCGGCATCTTCCTCAACGCCTTTCGCGGCCTGCGCCACGGCACAACCAATATGAACACAATGGTGTCGCTCGGCACCGGCATCGCTTTTCTATACTCGGCGTACGCCACCTTCGCTCCCGCGCCCGGACGGCAGGTTTACTACGACGCCGTGCTGCTTATCCTTGGCTTTCTGTTACTGGGAAAAGCGTTGGAAGTCCGCGCCAGGCATCGCGCTCTTGCTGCCCTGGACTCGCTGAGCCGCATGAAGCCGGTGAGCGCGCGCAGGGTAATTGACGGAGTGGAAACCTTGGTGCCGCTCGATGAGATTCGCCCCGGCGACAGCGTGCTGGTGTTGCCCGGCGAACGTTTCCCGGTAGATGCCGTGGTGCTGGAGGGCCGCACCACCGTGGACGAATCCATGCTCACCGGCGAATCCATGCCGCTTCAGCGCGAGCCGGGCGGGCGCGTCCTCGCCGGCTCGCTCAACTACGATGGCGCCGTCACCTGCCGCGCCGAATCGCTGGGCGATTCCACCGTGCTGGCGCAAATCACGCGCATGGTGGAGCAGGCGCAGAGCTCGCGCGCGTCCATGGAGCGGCTGGCCGATCGCGCCAGCGCCATCTTCGTCCCCGTTGTTCTGGCGCTCGCTGCGGTCACGTTTGTCGTTTGGATTTTCGCAGCCCACTCGCTGCAACTTGCGCTCGCCAATACGGTCGCGGTGCTGGTCATCGCCTGCCCGTGCGCCATGGGGCTCGCCGTTCCTGCAGCGCTCACCGTGGCCGTGGGCCGCGGCGCGCAGTTGGGCGTTCTTTTCAAAGGGGGCGAGGCGCTGGAACGCTTGTCGAATCTCGACGTCGTCGTGCTGGACAAGACCGGCACGCTCACCGCCGGTCATCCCGTGCTGGAATCGATGCACGCTCTCTCTGAGACCAGCCAGAAAGAAATGCTGCGCATCGCCGCGGCTGCCGAGGAACGCTCCAACCACCCGCTTGCGCATGCCATCGTGGATTATGCTCGCACAGCCGGCTTGGCATGGCCCTCCGCCCTGGATGTGCAGATCGTGCCCGGACGTGGCCTCACTGCAACGGTTGAGAGCCGCAACGTTATCCTCGGCAATGAAGCACTGTTCTCCGAATTCTTGATCCGCCTTCCCGCCAACATCGCTCCTCCGGCCGCCGGCGTCACGCGGCTCTGGATGGCTATCGATCATCAGCCGGTTGGCTACTTTGACGCGCGCGACGTGCTGCGCCCCGAGGCGGCCGCCGCAGTCAGCCAGCTTCGCGCCGAGGGCCTGCGCGTGCTGATGCTTACCGGCGACTCCGCCGCTGCCGCTGCGCCGATTGCACAGCAAGCCGGCATCGACGAAGTGGAAGCGGGACTCGACCCCGCCGGCAAACTGGCTCGCATCCGCGCGCTCCAGTCCGGCGGCCTGCGCGTGGGCATGGTAGGGGACGGAATCAACGATGCCGGCGCATTGGCCCAGGCCGACGCGGGCATCGCCATGGGTACCGGCGCCGACCTCGCACAGGAAGCCGGCGACGTTCTTCTTCTCCGCGCCCAGCCCTCCGCCATTCCCGCGGCGCTCGCTTTGGCCCGCGCCACCGTGCGCAACATGCGCCAGAACCTGGCCTGGGCGGTGGGCTACAACCTGGTCGGCATTCCGCTCGCCGCCGGCGTTCTTTATCCCTCGTTTCACATTCTGCTCAGTCCATGGGTGGCCGCTGCTGCCATGGCCTTCAGCTCCGTCAGCGTGGTCACCAACAGTCTTCGCCTGCGCCGATGGAACCCACCGTATCGCCCCATTCCCGCTGCGCGATAAACTGGTTTGAGGCCCAACCTGTGCGCATCCTCACCCGGTACATTCTCGGCGAGATCCTCTCCCACGCGCTGATTGGTTGCGCCCTGTTCACCTTCATCCTGTTCATGCCCCGTCTCCCGCAAATCCTGGAGATGGTGGTTCGCAATACATCCACGCTCACCAACGTCCTCGAAGTCTTCCTGTTTACGTTGCCCAATCTGTTCTGGGTAACGATCCCCATGTCGGTGCTGGTGGGCGTTCTGCTGGGGCTCAGCCGGCTGGCGGCCGACAACGAAATCGTGGCCATGCGCGCCTCCGGCTTCGGCATCGGCTACTTCGTGCGCGTGGCATCGATCGTCGCCATCGCCGGCGCGCTGATCGGCCTGGTTAACTCTCTCTTGGTTGCCCCCCGCGCCAATCAGGCCATCCTCGATATGGAAAAGGAACTCGCTGCCTCCCAGGCCTCTTACGAAATCCAGCGGGGCGTCTTCTATGAAGACTTCCACGATGCCGTTTTGTACGTGAACGAGGTCATACCCGGAGCCGGCGCGGCCAACTGGAAGCAGATCTTCATGGCCAATGTGAGCGATCCAAACGCCCCCGTCATCACCACCGCCGCAACCGCCACCGTGGTCAACGACAGCTCGCAGGAGCTGCTGATGCGCCTGCGTAATGGCGAGCAGCAGGAGACCAATCCGGCGCAGCCCGATCAGTACAACGTTTCCACCTTCACCACCTTCGACCTTCCCCTCAGCCTCAGCCCGCAAAGCGATGTGCGTCTCGGCCGCATGGACACAGCCATCTACGCCATCCCCACGCACTCTCTTCTCCAGCGAATCCACCAGCCTGACGCGAACCACTACCTCATCGAACTGAACAAGCGCTTCTCTTATCCCGCCGCGTGTATCGTCCTGATGCTGGTCGGGGTTCCGCTCGGAGTGGTTTCGCGCCGCGGCGGCAAGAGCTCCGGCTTTGTCTTCACGTTGCTCCTGGTCGTCCTGTATTACGTCCTCTCCTACACCGGCGAGTCGCTGGCCCGCCAGGACAAGCTGTCGGTCGCGCTCGGCGTGTGGCTGGCCAATATCGTATTTGCCGCCGCCGGCATCTTCCTCCTCTGGCAGATGGCCAGCGGCGGGCGCATTCTCGGCGCCATCGTCAGCCTCACCACGCGCGCTCCCAGGCTGAGCGCCTCCGGGCTGCCTGCCGCCGCGCTCGAGAACGGCTCCCGCATCACGCGTTTCAATGAGCGGCGTCCCCGCACCGCCCGCAGCGCCTACCGCGGCGCGTTTCCCCGCATCCTCGATCAATACGTCCTGCGCCAGTTTCTCGGCATGTTTTTCCTGGTCTTGTGCGGCTTCGTGCTTCTCATGCTCGTCTTCACCTTCTTTGAGCTGATTGGCGACATCCTCCGCAACCACCCCGCACTAAGCACCGTCGGGCTTTACCTGGTCAACCTCACCCCCAGCATGCTTTACACAATCGCTCCGTTGGCCGTGCTCATCGCCGTGCTGGTCACCTTCGGCGTACTCAATCGCAACAGCGAAATCGTCGCCATGAAGGCCACCGGCATCAGCCTGTATCGCCTGATCGTTCCTATCGTGGCGATTGCCGCGGTTCTAGCCGTAAGCCTCTTCCTGTTCGACGAGTTCTACCTGCCCCAGGCCAATCGCCGCCAGGAGCAACTGCGCAACATCATCAAGGGCCGCCCGCCGCAGACCGTCCTTCATCCCGAGCAGACCTGGATCTTCGGCCAGCCGCGCACCGGTGAGCCCGGCCGCATCTTTTATTACAAGTTCTTCGACCGCGATCGCAATGAATTCGCCGACCTCTCCGTCTTCGAGTTCGATCCCGCAACTTTCTCACTTACTCGCCGCATCTTCGCCCAGCGCGTCTTCTGGGACGACGATCGCAGCCAATGGCGCTTTCAAAACGGCTGGGTAAACGATTTTCATGGCGCCAATCAGACTGGTATCCGCGACTTCACCAATACCACCTTCAGCGAAATCCACGAAGATCCGTCCTATTTCAAGAAGGAAAGCGTCCCCTCGGAGGAGATGAACTTCGGCCAGCTCGAGCGCTATATCCGCGACCTGCGCCAGAGCGGATTCGACACCATGCGCCTGCGCGTCGCCCTCTGGCATAAGCTGGCCGATCCGCTGGTGGCCATTGTCATGGCCGCGCTCGCCATTCCCTTTGCGCTCTCCATGGGCCGCCGCGGCTCCCTCACCGGAATCGCCGTCGCCATCGGCATCGCCCTCTCTTACTGGGTCGCAAATGGACTCTTAGGCGCCATGGGGAATGTCGCCTACCTTCCCGCGCCGGTCGCCGCATGGTCCCCAGACGTTCTCTTCGGCCTCGTCGGCGGATATCTGCTGCTGCGCACCCCCACCTGATATCTGAAAATGCTGTGCCCCGGTACAATGAAGACATGCTGCGCGAACTGAGCCCCCTCTTCCGCTACATGCGCCGCTACCGCTGGGGATACGCCTGGGGCACGTTCGCGTGCGTTTGCACCAACGCCATCTGGGTGCAGTTTCCCCGAGTTTTGCAGAGCGCCATCAACGACCTGAAGAACGGCGCCACGCTCCACCACATCACCATGCTGGCGCTGCTCCTGATTGCCATCTCGCTGGGCAAGGGCGTCTTCCTCTACACCCAGCGCTGGGTCCTAATTGGCATTTCGCGGGACATCGAATTCGACCTGCGCAACGACCTCTTCCTCGGCCTGGAGCGGCAGGACACCGGCTTCTATCAGCGCTATCGCACCGGCGACCTGATGGCGCGCATGACCAACGACCTCAACGCCGTCCGCATGGTCCTCGGGCCCGGCCTGATGTACAGCGTCAATACCCTCTTCCTGTCGGTCTTCGCGGTCATCTTCATGATCCGCATCAGCCCCTGGCTCACTCTGGTGGCTCTTGCCCCCATGCCCCTGGCCAGCATCCTGGTGCAATACTTCGGCAGCCGCATTCATGCGCGTTTTGAGCGCATCCAGGCCAGCTTCTCCGACATCTCCGCTCAAGCACAGGAGAATTATTCCGGCGTGCGCCTCATCCGCGCCTTCGCCCGCGAACAATCCGAGATCGGCCGCTTCGAGAAGCTCAATCGCCAGTACATCGCGCGCGCGCTCCGCCTGGTGCAGCTCATGGGCATGCTGTGGCCCACGCTTGAGTTCATCCTTGGCATCTCCATGATCATCACCCTGCTGGTCGGCGGCCACCTGGTCCTCCAGAACCGCATCAATGTCGGCCAGTTCGTCGCCTTCAATACCTACATGATCCTGCTCATCTGGCCCATTATCGCGGTGGGCTGGGTGGTGAACATTTTCGAGCGCGGCACTGCCTCGGTAAAGCGCATTGACGAGTTACTCAAACAGCAGCCGGCCATCGACGACCGCGACGCCGACCTCGCCATCGCCCCCAACACCGTGCTGCGCGGCGAAATCGAGTTCCGTAACCTGAGTTTCAGCTACAACAGCACGTCCGTCCTCCGCGACATTTCCCTGCGCATCGCCCCCGGCGCCAGCCTGGCCATCGTCGGACCCACCGGTTCTGGAAAAACAACATTGGTCAGCCTGCTTTCGCGTCTCTACGAAGCTCCCCCGGGCACCCTGCTCATCGACGGCCGTCCCGTCCGCGAATACCCTCTTGCCGTTCTTCGACGCAATATCGGCATGGTCCCGCAGGAAACGTTCCTCTTCAGCGAGACTCTCCGCGAAAACCTCCGTTTCGGCGCGCCCGAAGCCGCTGACCAAGAGATGCTCAACGCCGCGGAAGCCGCGCACATCCGCCAGGAATTTGAGGACTTCCCCGCCGGTTTCGAAACCGCGGTGGGCGAGCGCGGCGTCACTCTCTCCGGAGGCCAAAAGCAGCGCGCCGCCATCGCCCGCGCATTGTTGCGCGCTCCCGCTATCCTCATTCTCGATGACGCCCTCGCCTCAGTCGATACCTATACCGAGGAGCGCATCCTCGGCGGACTGCGCAACTATACAGCCCATTCCACCACCATCCTGATCTCTCACCGCATCTCCACGGTGCGCAATGCCGACCAGATTGCGGTGCTGAATCAAGGTCGCATCGTTGAGCTTGGCCGCCACGACGACCTCCTCGCCCTCGACGGGTATTACGCCAGCCTCTTCCGCAAACAGCAGCTCGAGGAAGAACTGTCGGTCGCTGGCTGACAGACGCAGCTTCTGTTCCCTACTAACCGTTCCCTGCTCCCTGCATTAGGCGCTCCACCCTTGCGATCCTGCTTCCGTGAGGGCACTCTGCCGCCGCTCGGATTGCGCCGGCGGATTCACCGCCGGACCCCGCGCTACCTCGCGCCAGGCATCCCGCACGTTGCGCACACAACCAATGGCGTGCTCCAGCTTCGGCCGAGACGCCGCCTGCGAGCCCTGAATGATCTGCGCAAACATTGATGCGTAAAACTCGCTCAGAGCCTTCGCCGGGCTGCCGCCTGCGTCCATTCGCAGCCGCGCCTGCAAATGCAGAATGATGTCCAGAGCCCGTTTCACCGCCGCCCGCCTTCCGTCCTCGTCGCCCCGGTCCACCGCCTCGCAGGCCGCATAAAGAAAGCGGATGATCCCGTCATACAGCGCCACCACCAGCTCCACAGCCGACGCGCCGTCCAGCGTGTGTTCCCGATAACCGTTCATGACCTTCAAAGCTCCTTAGCCGTTTTGACTCTGGTTATAACCCGTGATCGCTGAGTAAAGCTCGTTCACGCCCTGCAACTCGGATGGCAGTTCCTGCAGAATCTCGTTGGCGCTGTTTAGTTCCGCCGTCAGGCTCGTCTGCTCGACTGAGATCATGCTCTCTTCCTTCGTAACCTCCGCATTCAGCGTGGACTCCGTATTGGAGTTGGATGACTGGGCCAGCGCGATCACTCCGGTTGGCACACTCGTCCCGGCGTTCCCCAGCATTGTCGAAAAGCTCTGCCCCCAGCTGTTCGCATCCTGGAAGAAGCCCAGGACGCCCGCGTAATCCGTGTTCAGCACCGAATCCAGCACGCTGGCATCGAACGTCAGCGTTCCGTTGTCCGTCTGCGAAACCGTGATTCCCAGGTTCGCCAGGGTCGAGATGTCCGAAGAATTGTTGTAGTTCATGGCCGTCGTGGTGGCGTTCGTCGTATCCAGGACGTTCGACGTCACCGTCAGGTTCCCCGCCGATCCCGCCGTCTGCGATTGCAGCTCGAGATAGGCCGAGCCGTCGCTGTTGGTCGTCACCGTCGCGTTCACGCCGATGCCGCTGGTTCCGTTAATCGTGTCCGCCAGGTCTTGCAACGTGTCATCGGAGGAATCGATTGGGATAGTCTGCGGGGCTCCATCGCCCACCTGGATCGTTATCGAGCCCGACAACACATCGCTCCCGCTGGGAATCGTGTCAAGGACTCCGCTGGCGTTATTGCTGCCCGAGGCCGGTGTCGCGGTGAAGTTCAGCGTCGTAGCGCCGGTGGCTGTCAGGTTCGATCCGACCGTCAGGGCTCCAGCCGGTCCCGCCGTCTGCGACAGCAGCGACAGGGTCGATTGTCCGTTCGCGGTGGTGATTCCCGCGTTCACTCCCAGGCCGGGAATCTCAAGGCCGGAGGTCACCGTCAAGGCCGACGAGTCACTGGTGGACAGCGACAAGGTCGAGGTGCCGTCGCCGTTGTCCACAATCGTGGCCGCCACTCCCAGCGTGCTCGAGTTCTCGTTGATATACGTCTCGAGACTGCCCAGAGTGTCGGTTGTGTTCCCGGTGGTCAGATCTCCGGAGGGCGCGTCGCTCGACGGTCCCAGGTATATCGTCTGCGGGGTCCCGCTGCCAGTCTCGATCTCCAGCGTGCCGGTCAGCGGCGAGGTGTTGCTGGCCGTGATCGTACCGCTGTCGCTAGCCGTGGACGCATAGTCCACCGGCGTGGCCTGATCCGCCGCGTTGATCGCATCCGCCAAACCCTGCAGCGTGTTTACGCCGCTGCCCGTGTAGATGGTGTTGGCGTTGGGAGGAACGGGCGCGGCTCCAATCGTCACCGTTTGCGTGGTCCCGCTGCCGACCTGGATCGTCATCGAACCCGACAACGCCGTGCTCGCATTCACCGTAAGTGGCGTCAGGCCTCCATTCGGATTCTGCTGGTTCGCACTGGAAGAAAGCAGCTGCTCCAGGAGCGACAGGGTCGGCGAGCCGAACAGCGGCTCCGCATTGCCGGAGCTGTCTTTCCCCTCCTGCGTGTTCATGGCACTGATCAGTGAGTTGTAGTCCGTCACCATCTGGTTGACCGTGCTCTCCACCTCCGTGTTGTCGTTGCCGATCACCACCTGCACCTGCTCCAGGCTGCCGTCCGATTCCTTCGCGCTCGGCGCCAGCAGTTGAAACGTCAGCCCCGGGATCAGGTTGGTCACCGTGTTCGAGGCGCTGGTCAGGTTTACTCCGTCCACCGTAAGACTGGCATCCGCCCCGGAGATTGGCGACGAATAGGCAAGCGTTCCGCTCGATGTGGTGGCGTCAGCGATTGAGTTCGCGCTCACGGCAATATCTCCGTTGGCGCCCGATGTCCCTGAGACCAGGCTCAGCCGCGAGCCCGAAGAATCGGTCAGCACGCTTGCCGCAATGCCCACCCCGGATGAATTGATCGCCGCGGCCAGCCCGGCGAGCGTCTGGTTCGACAGGCTGCTCATGTTGATCGTCTGCGCCGTGCCGCTCGCGCCCACCTTGAGCGTGATCGACCCCGAAAGCGTGTCTCCGGAGTTGGTGATTGCCGTCAAGTAGCCGCTCGACGTCGTCGCCAGGTTATTCACCACTACCGTGTGCGTTCCCGCCACGGCCGCGGACGTGGCATTAGTCAGTTCCAGCACGTTCGTGTCGGAGCTCGACCCCGTCTTCTGCGCCATGATCCCGGTAAAATCCGTCAGCTGGCCCAGATCTGTCGACAGGTTCGACAGCAGCGTTCCCAGGTTCGACAGCACCGTGTCCTCGCTGTCGAGGCTCGTCAACTGCGTTTTCCACGGCGTCTCCACATTTTCCAGGTTGGCCACAATCTGAGAGACCGTGGTGCTGACATCGAATCCTGCTCCGCTCGTCGGCGAACCGAAACTCAGCCCTACCGTGCCCATCGCTCACTCCCGCAACGTTCTTGCAGATTCCAGACCGGCAACCTGCGAGACAGATTGAAAAAATCTCAGCAGCAACCGCCGCCGCACGGTTCGCTTGCCCCTTCGATTCGCGCAACCGGCCGCCTCTTCCTTGATCGGCAATCGCGCGGGTTCCGATCAACCGAACCTAGCCCCGTCCCTTCTTCCCCTCTGAGCTTTTCCCAATCCCCGGTCGGCCGATGCGGACGACAACCTGCCCCCTTGAATTCCGGCCGCCGCGCCAGGAGGATCTCTGCTTGCGCCACACCCGAATGATCCAGCCAGGTTATGCCGGCCAGTTCCGTTGCATTGGCCCCGAATGCAAGGACAGTTGCTGTACCGATTGGCTGGTCTCAATCGACGAGGTTACGCAACGAAAGTATGCCGATCTGCCCGCCAGTCCGTTGCGAACACTCATCGATGCCTCGATCGTGCGAGATGCCACCGGCGATCCAAACGCTGATTTCGCCAGGATTCAGATGCTGCCGACCGGAGTATGCCCGTTTCTCTCGCAGGAGGATCTCTGCCGCATTCAGGTGGAACATGGCGAGTCGTATCTTTGCCGCACCTGCGCCGAGTTTCCGCGCAACACCAGCACCATAGACGGCTTGAAGGAAACCGCGCTCTCGCTCTCCTGCCCCGAGGCCGCGCGTCTCGTTCTCCTCGCGCCCCGCCTGTTTCCCCCGCCCGGAGCGCCCGCACGCCAGCTCAACTGGGATGAAAACGCATCCGCCACGACTGCGCTGCGCCCGTTCTTCTGGCAGATTCGCGAGTTTGTAATTGGCTTGATCCTCAACCGGAATTATCCACTCTGGCAGCGGTTGTTCCTGGTGGGGAGTTTTTGCCGGCGCCTTGAAGCCTTGTCCCGGGGAGAAATCGACCGCAAATTCCCCCAGGTTCTCGATGATTTTTCCCGTGCCCTAGCCTGCGGCGGACTATGTCCGGCGATGGATACCATTCCCGCCGATCTCCCTTTGCAGCTGGAAATCGTGCTCCGGGTCATTGCCCAGCGCGTCAACAACGTTCCCATCCGCCCCCGGCTGCGCCAGGTCCTGGAATTGTTCACCGCCGGCGTCGGGCACTCGAAAACCGCCTCCATTGCCAGCCAGGTTTCGCGCTACGCCTACGCTTACCAGCAGTTCTATGTTCCCTTCTTCAAGCGCCGCCCTGGGATTCTCGAGAATTACCTTGTCAATGCTGTTCTTCGCGACCAGTTCCCGTTCGGCAGGAAGCTCTTCGAGCCAGGAGCCGAACCGGAGCCGGCGCGGGCATTCGCCATGCTGGCCATTCAGTTCGCCCTCATGAAAGGACTCCTTATCGGGGTTGCCGCGGACAGAAAGCGCCGGTTCAGCGCCGCCGACGTAGTCAAAACGGTCCAGTCCGCCTTCCGCCACTTCGAGCACAATGTCAGCTTTCTTTCCGGTGCCTACGCCATGCTTGAGGCCCGGGGACTGACCGACGCCCGCGGCCTCACCATGCTTCTTCGCAATTGATCTACGCGATCGTTCTGCGACGCCTGCCCGGGACGCTGCGGATGCGCTCAAAGCTCACATACAAAAGAGGGCGCCAACGGGCGCCCTCTTCCGGTTGATTGGCATCTCTGCCGTGATTATTGCAGCAGCTTGGTCACTTCCTGCTGCATGCTGTTGGCTTGCGCCAGGGCTGCGATGCCGGTCTGGCTCAGGATTTCGTACTTCGACATGTTGGAACTGGCCGCCGCGTAATCCGTGGCCTGCACCGCGTTCTGCGCCGACTCGATGTTCTCCTGCTGCGTGCTCATCACCGTGCTGACCGCATTCAGGGTGTTGATCTGCGCCCCGATGTAGCCGTCCTGCGCCGCCACATTGGAGATGGCGGAGTTCAGCGTGGTAAGAGCAGCCTCTGCCTGGCCCTGGTTGGAGAGATCCGTCGCCGCCAGGTTGGTCCGCGATTCATTTGCGCCCACCTGATAGGTGATGGTCTCCGTGCCCGCAGTGGACGCAAATGTTGATGTTGCGCCCTCTCCGGTCGTGGTGTCGAGCAAGGTTGCATCAGCGATCACAACACTTCCGTTGGTGTTCGTCAACAGAATGCCGGTGTCGGCAAGAGCCGTTGTGGCGCCCGCCGCCTTGCCCACCGCGCCCGCGGTCGACAAGCTGGCAGTAACGCCGGGGATCCCGTCCTTGTTGATCTCCGCTACCAGCCCTCCTACCGTCGTCGCCGTGGTGGTGAAGTTCGTCGTGGTGCCGTCGAGGTTGGTGACGGTGAACTTGATTCCGCCCGTAACCGTATCACCGGACTGCGCGCCCGTGGTCAGCACCTTGGTTGCCGCCAGAGACAGATCGATGAATTGGCCGGCGCTGCTCTGAACCACCGTGCCGCCCGAGTCTCCGACCGTCGCAGACGAGAGCGGAGCAAAATACAGATCGTCGACCGAAGCCGATTGAGTAGACGAGTCTCCGGTGTAGACGCCCACTCCCGCGGCACTGCCAGTGAAAACCTGGTTCTGGTTATAGGTCGTGGTGCTTCCGATGTTGTTGATCTCAGACAGAATCGACTGGTACTCCTGGTTGGCCGCGGCCTCCTGGGAGGTGTTGAGCGTTCCGTTGGCGGTTTCGGTCGCCAGCGTTACCGCCCGGTTGAGAAGGTTGGTCACCTGCGAAAGCGCTCCATCGGCTACCTGAAGCAGACCCACGCCTTCCTGCGCGTTGGTCTGTGACTCGCTCAGCGCCGACTGGTTCGCCTGAAGGCCGTCCACCAGCGAAAGTCCGGCCGCGTCGTCCGAGCCGGAGTTGATCCGCGAACCCGAAGACAACTGCTGCAGCGTCTTCGAGAGGCTGTTGTTGGTGTTGGTCAGGTCGTTCTCCGCGTACACCGCGGAGAGGTTGTTTAAGACACCCAGGGACATGGGTTACTCCTTGCGATGCGTGGAATTGCGGAACCTCAAACCCGATGCTTGCTCCCATTTTTTTAGTTGCCCTGGGCTGCTGCTGCGGGCTGGTACCGTCGCATCTGGCCCTTTTTTCGGCTCGGGACTGCAGCACTTTATGTGCCATTCCCACTGTCCCCGTACCGGACACTTCTGTCCCATTATTTTTTAATCTTTCACCCTTCGTTTCCCTCCGCCGATAACCATGCAAAGGAGTCGTGGACATGATCGAGCTCACCCGGCTCAACGGCACCACCATGGTTCTCAATAGCGACCTCATCAAAACCGCTGAAGCCTCACCCGACACCATGATCACCCTCATCACCGGCGAAAAGCTCATCGTCCGAGAGGAATGCAGCCTGGTTGTCGATCGCATTCTCGAATGGCGTTCCCGCCTGCTGGCCTCGGTTGCGCGACGCGCCCCGGGAGCCGGCCTTGAACGCGTGGCTGCTTTCTCCAGCCTGTCCGATCCTGAGGCCCCCGAGTCCTTCAAGCCCGCTGGCCAGCGCAAACTCGGCCAGCAATAGTCCACTCACCGCGAAGGAGAGTCGACATGGACAAATCGAGTTTCGCCGGCGTCCTGCTCGCAATCACCGGTATCATCGCCGGCCTGCTCATGGAAGGCGGTCACATCGGCCAAATCCTCCAGCCCACCGCCGCGCTCATCGTCTTCGGAGGCACCATCGGTGCGGTCCTGCTGCAATTTCCCCTCACCACCGTCACCCAGGCCTTCGGCCGCGTCGGCCGCCTTTTCGCCGCTCCCCGCAAACACGACGATCAACTCATCCATATCCTCATCGCCTTTGCCCAGAAGGCCCGCCGCAACGGCGTCGTCTCCCTCGACTCCGACCTCCAAACCATCCAGGACCCTTTCCTTCGCCAAGCCGTTATGTTGGCGGTCGATGGCACCGAGCCCAACGACCTGCGCAGTATCATGCGGGTCTCGCTCGACTCTTCCACCGAAATTGAAGAACGTCTGCCCGCCGTCTTCGAGTCGGCCGGCGGCTTCTCCCCCACTATCGGCATCCTCGGCGCCGTCCTCGGCCTCATCCAGGTCATGCAGCACCTCGATAACATGACCGAGGTCGGCCGCGGCATAGCGGTCGCCTTCGTCGCCACCATTTACGGCGTCGGCATCGCCAACCTCTTCTTCCTGCCCATCGCCGGCAAAATGCGCCTCCGCTTGCGCGATGAGGTCCAGCGCCGCGAGATGATGCTCGAAGGCGTCATCTCCATCCTCGAAGGCATGAATCCCCGCATGCTTGAGGTCAAGCTCGCCGGGTTCCTCGATCAACCCGCCCAGAAACCCACCTCGCGTGCCGCATGAGAGGCCGAGTCCATCGCAGCCGCGTCACTCACGACCGCTGGCTGGTTTCCTATGCCGACTTCGTCACCCTCCTCTTCGCCTTCTTCGTCGTCCTCTACGCCTCCTCCCGCGCCAACCACCAGCAAGAGGCGCAATTACCCCAGTCCATCGATGCGGCTTTCAAATCCCTGGGCATCTTTCCCAACTCCGTCCGCAACCCGTCCGTCGCGCCAGGCTCCGGCAACGAAGCGCCCGCCCTGCCCATGAATATCGTTATGGGCGAAGACGTCCTTTCTCCCGCAGAGGTCCAAAGCGACCTCAATCGCATCCAGCGCGATCTCAACCAGCGCCTCTCCAACCAGGTCGCCCATCACACGGTCGCCATCAAAATGGGCCGCGACGGCCTCGTCATCAGCCTCCGCGAAGCCGGTTTCTTCAACTCCGGTTCGGCCACCCCGCACCCCGAAGCCATCGCCACCCTGCGCCAGATCGCGGCATCGCTCGCCGCCACACCCTACGACCTCCGCATCGAAGGCCACACCGATAACGTTCCCATCCACACCGCGCAGTTCGATTCCAACTGGGAGCTCTCCACCGCGCGCGCCGTCGGCATCGCCCGCCTGCTGCTTCCGCTTCACTCCATTCCCGCGGATCACCTCTCCGCCGCCGGTTACGCTGAGTTCCACCCCGTCGACACCAACTCGACTCCCGAGGGCCGCGCCAACAACCGCCGCGTCGACCTGGTCGTATCTCCCCGCACCAAAATCGACCTCCGCTCACCCTCCGCAACCACCACTGGACCCTGGCGCACCATCACCGACGGCGATTGAGCGGAGTTAGCAATGCTGGAGAATTGCTGTCATCCTGAGCGGAGCGAAGGATCTGCATTTGCCCTTCGCTCGCCGACGAACCAACCTGTAAATCGCCACCGCACTGGCTCCGCTTACTCCACCCCCAGCACCTTCACAATCACCCGCTTCCGCCGCTGCCCGTCGAACTCCGCATAGAACACCCGCTGCCACGTCCCCAGGTCCAGCTTTCCGTTCGTCACCGGCAGCGTGGTCTCGTGGTGCAGCAGCAGCGACTTCAAATGCGCATCGCCATTGTCCTCGCCCGTCTGGTGATGTTTGTAATCCGGCCGCGCCGGCGCCAGTTCCTCCAGCCATTTCCCGATGTCCTCGATGAGTCCGCTCTCCAGGTCGTTCACGTAGATCGCCGCCGTAATGTGCATGGGCGAAACAAAGCACAGCCCGTCCTTGACCCCGCTGCGCCGCACAATTTCCTCCACGCGATCCGTGATGTGCACCATCTCCCGCCGCTTCTTCGTCTCGAACACCATGTACTCCGTATGACTTTTCATCCGCGACTCTCCTTTATGAGGCTTCAAGGGCTCCAACCGTCTTCAAAATGTTGCTTCCAGCTCGCCGCGCACGCGCAAATCCTCCTCGCGCATGGCCAAGAGTTCCCGGCGCAGGTCTTCGTTACTCATAGTGTTCGAATATGGCAAGAACAAACGGCTGAGCTTTGTGGCCAAGACAACGCAGTGAGGCTCTTCGCGCCTTCTCCCTCTTCGCTTGTCCCTACCTGGCCATCTCCACAGGCGCGCTCCGCGGCGCATCCCCGTTTTTCTGATTCTCGTCCATCTTCCCGAAAATCATCTTGCCGGAGGCGGTCTGCAGCACGCTGGTTACGGAAATGTCCACGGTGCGGCCGATCACCTTGCGCGCGTGATCCACGACCACCATGGTGCCATCGTCCAGGTAGCCCACGCCCTGGTTGTACTCCTTGCCTTCCTTCAGGATGAGCACTGCCATGTGCTCGCCCGGCAGAACCACCGGTTTGAGCGCATTGGCCAGGTCGTTGATGTTCAGCACCTCAACGTGGTGCAGATGCGCCACCTTGTTCAGGTTGAAGTCGTTGGTTACCACCTTGGCTTCCCATTTCTTGGCCAGTTCCAGCAGCTTCAGGTCGACTTCGCGAATCGTGGGGAAATCGTCGGAGACGATCTGTATCTGGAGATTGGGGTTGGATTGCATCCGCTGCAGCATGTCCAGGCCGCGGCGCCCGCGCTGGCGCTTTGAGGAATCCGTGGAATCGGCCACCACCTGGAGCTCCCTCAGCACGAACTCCGGCACCACCAGCGCGCCATCCATAAACCCCGCTTCGGCAATGTCCGCAATACGCCCGTCAATGATCACCGAGGTGTCCAGCACCTTGGCCGTGCGCTTGATTGGCCGGTCCGGGGCGAAGATGGCGCCGAGCGCCGCGGGGTTCAACAGGTCCCCCTTATTGGCGCCCACCAGCAAGCCCACGTAGGTCATCAGCAGCAACACGAAAATCTGCAGGGCAGCCGAGCTCGAACCGTTCAGAGGCGCCGACCGCAGCACCAGGCAAAAAAGGGCCGCGCCGAAGATCCCCAGCACCGAGCCAGTCACCGCGCCGATCAGCCGGCGAAGAGTGAGCGCCCGCACCCGGTACTCGAAGACAATGACCGCGGCCGCGGACAAGGCGCCAACCGCGGAAGCAGCGGGTGAGGGCAGTCCAAAGGGTCGGAGAAAGTAGCAAACCACGCTAAGCAAAACGACAAACAAGACACGTAGCAGAACAAGATCCATATAAGACCAACCGCCGCCGGCACAGAGGAAAAGAAGCCGGAATCAGCACAGTTCGCGAGTATGCCCATGCGTGAGGATGCTCGTCAAGGGGAAAACTGGATTAGAGAATCATGGGCCTACTTCGCCGTTTATTTGCCTCTCTTCCCGCGCGCGTCCCGAAGGTGAAAACAACCGTTTCCCCGCCGGGTGCCCTCTACACGATTGGACGATATTGGCCACGGCCGGCGTCCGGCCAGGGCTTTTCTGAAACGTGAAACTGTCTAAATTGGCTTTTCGAAAAGAGGTTTTAGCTATGAAACGAAGTATTCGCAATGTTTTGACTGGATCAGCGGTCTCCCTCGCGCTGGCGTTGCCAGTCGCGGCTTTTTGCCAGATCGGGGAGGCTCCCACCCAGCCCCAGCAGAAACCCCAAACCCAGATACCCCAATCGCACCCGACAGCCCAGGGACGGATGGATGCGCAACAAATGGTGCGAGGCACGGTGGCGCTGACACGTTCGCTGGATGCGAGGAAAGACCAGGACGGATCCAGTTTTGAAGCAAAGCTCACCAGGACCGTGCACCTCAAGAACGGCAAGACGCTGGACAAGGGAACAAATCTTCTGGGAACGGTAGAGAACGATGATATGCAGGTCGCCGGAAAATCGAAGCTCGCAGTCCGATTTACCGAAGCCAAGTTGACAAATGGCGAAACGATTCCCATCAAGGCGACCATCGTCGAGGTCTATCCGCCCCTGGGGCTTGATGCGGACGGCTCGTCGATTCCGGACGAAAGCGGCCCCTCGTTTGACGGGGATGACCACACCAATGATTGGAATTCGGGCCAGTTGGATGTGGACCAGATCGGTGCGCTGAGAAACGTGGATCTGCACAGCAAGCTTGCCAGCCAGAACTCCGGCGTCTTTGTGAGCACAAAGAGCGACGACGTGAAGCTGATGAAGGGCAGCCGCCTGGAACTGGCGCTCGAAGAGAATGGGAACGGGCAACAAGCGGAGAATCAGTAAGATCGGTAATTCCGATCGCCGGCACGGCACAAAGTAGGGGGTCGAATGCCGCCGCTTTTGGGCGGCACTTTGGCCCTCTGCGTGCGCAAAATCCCATCAACATATCTTGATACGACGGTAGAGTAGGTCATTCTACCCTGACCTCTGATATCAACAAATCATGATAAGTTGATAGGACACTCCTGAGCCTTTTCCCAAAGGCAGCATAAGCACGTATCTCTCCCGCCCCTCGTTTGAGCCTGCCCCACTCCGGCAAAATCCAGGTTCCAGGCTTTCGCCGCAGCGGGAAGTCTGCCGGCGAACGCGACGAAGACGGCGTTCGTCTATCAGAGAAGAGCGGGTTGCGGCGATCGCAGGACAAGACAAGCGCGGATGGGCGGCGTTAGGCTGGAGCAGGAGATGGTCCGCGTAAAGGAGCGTGCATGAAAGCGTGGAAGTGGGCGATGCCGGGCCTGGTTGCGGCAGTCTTGCTGGCGGGGTGCAAAGGCTTCTGGAATCCCGTGAAGACCACCGGAGGAACGACTGGCTCGGCCAGCGGCGTGTTTTACGTTCTAAACCAGAAGACGGCCCAGGTAGTGGGATTCTCGTTCGCGAGCGGTTCCACCACGCCCGCGGCGGTAACGGGAGGGTCGGCCAACCTGCCGGCTGCTCCGCTGGCGATGGCGATCTCGCCGAGCGGTAGTTTCCTTTATGTCAGCACCACAGTGGGGATCTATGTTTACACGATTGGAACGGGCGGCACATTGACCGTGGCCAACAGCAGCCAGGCGATCTCGGCGGATCCGGCGTACTCGATGGTGGTGGATCCCAGCAATCAGTGGTTGGTGGAGGCGGTTTCAGGCACGGGAGTCTTAAGCGCAATCCCGATCATCTCGACCACAGGGCTTAACAACAGCACCCTGGAGGTGGCCACCCTGACGCTTCCCAATACGAATGTGCAGCAGGTGGCGATTTCGCCATCGGGTGCGGCAAATCCTTACCTTTTTGTGGCCATGGGCTCGGGTGGAACGGAAGTGATTCCGTTCACCGCGGCGAACGCAACACCGTTTGGGAACGGCGCCAACATTCCGGTTGAGAACAGCAACGGGGCGGCGAACACGGTGGCCGTGGATCCAACCAACCGGCTGGTGTACATCGGGGAAACGGCGGCGGTAACCGCGACCAAGACACAGCCACAGACGGGCGGGCTGCGCGCGTTCACAATTGGCGCAACCAGCCTGACGGAGATCGCCAAGACGGCCTACGAAACAGGAGGGACAGGGCCTGCGGCGATCCTGCCCACCACCGATTACGTGTTCGTGGCTAACAAGGCCGTGAGCGGCAGTTCGACGGGGAACATTTCCGGATTTGCGGTTACGTCTACGGCCGGCGTTTACTCTCTCACCAGCATAAGCACCGTGGCGTCGGGCCTGGGCACGGTAAGCCTGTCAGAAGACAGCACCAGCACTTATGTGCTGGCGGTGAATTCGGGAGGAAGTCCGGACCTGAACACCTACACGTTTGACGCGACCACGGCGGGCAAGCTGGACACAGGGACGACGTCTTCGACAGGAACGGATCCCGTGATCGCGGTGGCGGTGGCGGCAGTGCCGTAGAGGTCATTTGTCAAAGTAACCTTCTTCGGAAGCCATCTCATGCTCTTGCGGCGAAATCAGCAGCATGCTGAATGTGATGTTGAGAAAGCTGCGAGCGTGAATGCGATCGGTTCAGCTTGCTTCCCTTCTTGTCCCTTATCCCTTTTCCCTTTTTCCCTTATCCTTGCCTTTACGGCACATATCCCTTATCCCCTTTTCCCTTATCCCTTTACCAGCTTTCAAACGTGACGGTCCGCTCATCCACCAGAATTGAATGTTTCTGAAAGCGGGCATCATCTCGCATGGGGAAATCGGTGCGGAAGTGGGCGCCGCGGCTTTCAGTACGCGCGAGAGCGGAGCGCAGGATGGCGCCGGCGACACAGCAGAGGGATTGTGCCTCCGCAACCCGCCTGTTGATTCCTTGCTCTGCCAGGTGGTCCGCGGCGTCGGCGAACTCCGAATGAGTTGAGAGGCCGCGTCGCAACGATGATTCGTCGCGCAACAGTCCGGCGTGGCGGCTCATGGTCTGTTGTAGCTCGCGAATGAGGGCATCGGGCAGCGTTCCCAGGTCTCCAACCGCAGAAGACCTGGGGCATCCCTTGGGCAATTGCGGCTTATTAAGCGGCAGCGAGTCCGCGAGCATGGCCTGCGCGGCGCGGGCGCCGAAGACGAGGCCCTCGAGCAGCGAGTTGGAGGCGAGGCGATTGGCGCCGTGAACGCCGGTGCAGGCGGCTTCGCCGGCGGCATAAAGGCCGCGGACCGTGGTCCGGCCCTCGAGATCGGTGCGGATGCCGCCCATGAGATAGTGCGCGGCGGGCCGGATGGGGATGAGATCCCGATCCAGTTTGAGGCCGTACTGCGCCAGGAACGCGCTGATGCCGGGAAAGCGCTGGTGCAGGTCCACGTGGCGAACGTGGCGCATGTCGAGATAAACAGGATGCAGTTCTGCCGACGACCCACCCACGCTTTCGCGCGCCACCGCGCGGGCCACAACGTCGCGGGGAGCGAGCTCCAGCTTTGCGTGATAACGTTCCATGAAGCGCTCGCCGCGATGGTTGCGCAGGTAGGCGCCTTCGCCTCGCAGGGCCTCGGAAATGAGGAAGCACGGCGCGCCGGCGAGCGCGAGCGCGGTGGGATGGAACTGGTAGAACTCCATGTCAGCAAGTTCTGCTCCGGCGCGGAGGGCGAGCGCGATGCCGTCTCCGGTGGCGACAGCAGGATTGGTGGTATCAGAGTAGACTTGGCCGGCGCCGCCGGAAGCCACGAGAATGGCGCGAGCCGAGATCCGAAGTGCATTCTGCCCCTGGTCGAGCATGTCCGCGGCGACCACGCGATCGCCGGCCACAACAAAACCGGTTACGGTGGTCCACTCCGCAAACTCGATGGCGCTACGCGCGCGCGCCATCGCCGCGAGAGAACGGCTGATCTCCGCACCGGTGGCGTCGCCATTGGCGTGCAGGATGCGCGGACGCGAGTGCGCGCCTTCGCGAGTGCGCAGCAGGCGGCCGTTTTCCGCGTCGAAACGCGCGCCCCCCTCGATGAGCTCGGCTACGCGATCGGGGCCTTCGCGAACCAGCACCTCAGCAGCGGGCCGCCAGACCAGGCCGTCACCGGCGGCGATGGTGTCGTCAAAATGCAGCACGATGTTTTCTTCATCGGGATCAGCCACCGCAATGCCGCCCTGGGCATAGTGCGTGTTCGATTCGCCCAGCGATTCCTTGGTAACAACGAGAACCGAACCATGAGTGCCGAGAGTGAGCGCGGCGCGAAGGCCGGCAACGCCCGCGCCCATGACAAGAAAGTCGTAGTGACCAGACAACGGCATCGATTTCAGGCTAACAAAGCGAGGGAGAAGGAGCAGGATGAGGGATAAGGGATAAGGCACAATGTGGGAACAGCGGCGATGCAAGGGGCGGGATTCCCGTTGCGTTAGAGTGCGAAAAACAAGGCGGCGAATCCGGCGGGATGACGCGCGGGGCGCGCGTCTCTTGAAGAATGGTGAAAGCGCGCGTCTCTCAAAGAAAACCCATTGCCTGATTTGGCGTCCAACTAAATAGATTTCGGCGCAGAGCGTGCCGGGCGGAGCCTATCTATCTTCTTTCGCTGAGCACCAACTGCAACGCCGAACGGGCTCCTATAGAAGAAGCACAAAACGACGCGCGCGATGGGACGCGAGGCTCCCTTACATAGAAAACTTCAAGCATGCGCGCGAAATCATGACACCCGTTTCCTCGCTTCTCCAAAGAACACGGAGAATTTGCGGACTTATGTCTGGTGGTGGACATAATTCTTTCATTATGAGTGGGATAATCGCACTCAAAGAAATCGAATATCGGGTTCCCTCGTTGCAAAGGACGCATCGAAAAAAGTGGTAATGTCAGGATCCTTTGCACATGATGGATTGGAAAAAGCTTTCGATGGTAGGGCAACCTTCTAACCTGCTGCTTGCAGCATTGAACCCGAGTTATCGCGCCGCTTTACTGGCACGAATGCGCACCGTGACTCTCGCTCCCAAAGAGATTGTCTACGAAGCGGATGAGACGCCGAAGTACGTCCATTTCCTCACCTCGGGCGTGGCATCAATCCTGGTGTCGATGGCGAACGGAGCCAGCACCGAGGTAGGCATCTGGGGCCGCGAAGGCCTGGTGGAGAGCTTCCACCTGCTGGGTGGCGCCAGGATTCCTCAACGCTGCATCGTGCACGTGGAAAGCACGGCGCTGCGAATGCCGTTCAAGGAGCTGCACAAGGAATTCCAGGAAAACCAGGAGTTGCGCGATTGTGTGCTTCAAGGCGTGCAGAGCCAGTGCGCCATCCTGGGCCAATTGGCGGCATGCAACCGTCTGCACGAAGCCGAGCAACGCCTGGCGCGTTGGCTGCTGATGGTGCGGGACCGCATGGAAACCGACACCTTCCATCTGACCCAGGAGTTTCTTGCCGTAATGTTGGGTGCGCGGCGCACCACGGTGACGGCGGCGGCGGGCGCGCTGCAGCGGCGCGGACTCATCCAGTACAGTCGCGGGCGGATTCGCCTGAGGGATTCTGCGGCCCTGGAGACGGTGGCGTGCGAGTGCTACGCCACGATTCGCGACCTGTACGCGAGCTTCTATTGCGGCGCGCCTGAGTTGGAGACGAAAGCACAGGCGCGGGGAACGTTCGCGTAGGCTGCAGTTGGCAGCTCGAAGATCAGACTTGTGATCCGTGGACGGTGGCTCGCGGGCCGTGGTTCGGGAAGGATCCGCCACGCGTGCTTTACGATAAAAGCTGCGTGCAAACGATACGAGTTGAAACTCCATCCGCCCGTTACGACGTGGTTGTCGGCAGCCATCTTCTAGCCACGCTGGCCCCGCGCATCGAACGCGTGGCTGGACGGCTGCCACGGCGTGTGTTCGTGATTACGTCGCCGGAGATCTGGGCCTTGTGGGGCGTAGCCCTTTGCGCCTCGTTTGCCGAGCCTCCGGTGGCGCTGTTCCTGCCAGCGGGCGAGACCCACAAGACACTGGTAAGCGCGCAGAAGCTGCTGCGGCAGATGGTGGAGGCGGGCGGCGATCGCAGTTCGCTCGTCATCGCCTTCGGCGGCGGCATTGTGGGCGATGTGGGCGGATTTGTTTCCGCCGTTTTCATGCGCGGCGTGCGCTACGTTCAGGTTCCCACAACATTCCTGGCGCAGGTGGACTCGTCCATCGGCGGAAAAACAGGGGTGAATCTCCCTGAAGGCAAGAACCTGGTGGGCAGCTTTCACCATCCTCTGGCGGTGTTTGCGGACATTGGCGTGCTTGGCACACTGCCCCTCCGCGAGCTGCGCGCGGGGCTGATGGAAAGCATCAAGGCGGGGATCATTCGCGACCGCATGCTGGTGCGCTTTATGGAAGATCATGCGGACGACGTGCTGGCAGGTGAGGAACGCGCCCTTGAGAGGGTGATTGCGGCCAGCGTGCGCATGAAGGCGGACGTGGTGAACCGCGACGAGCGCGAAAGCGGACTGCGGATGATTCTGAATTTCGGGCACACGCTGGGACACGCCATCGAACAGGTGACCCGCTTCAAGGTGCTGCTGCATGGCGAGGCCGTGGGATGGGGCATGGTGGCGGCGCTCGAATTGGCGAAGCGCCGCGGGACCGTCACCGGCCGTGAATCGCAGCGCCTCGAAGCCCTGATCCATCGCTACGGACCGTTGCCGCCGCTGAAGCTGCGCGCGGCCAAGCTTGTGGCGGCCACGGGCGCGGATAAGAAAAACATCGCCGGCGTGCGGCGGTTTGTGTTGCCGGTGGGCATCGGCGACGCGGGCATCGTAGAGGATCTGACCGCGGCGGAGATGGAAGCGGCGGCCGCTTACATGCTGGCGCAGGCGCGAGAGAGGCATGCGTGAGCAGTCGCGGCGCCAGACCCGCCGGCGCGCTCGATGACGCGAGCGCAGCCGAGGCAGTGCGCGGCATGTTCAACAGTATTGCGCCGCGTTACGACCTGCTGAACCATGTGCTTTCGGCCAACGTGGACCGCCTGTGGTGGCGGCGGACGGCGCGGCGATTCCGCGGCGTGCTGGCTGAACCGGATGCGGCGATCCTGGACATTTGCTGTGGCACCGGGGACCTGACCATGGCGCTGCTCAAGCATCGGCCGCGGGGCGCGCGGCCGGTGCTGGCAGCGGACTTTGCGCGCGAGATGCTGGCGCGGGGCGCGCGGAAGTTTGCCGGGCGCGGCGTGGTGGCGCTGGAAGCGGATGCGTTGCGCCTGCCCCTGCCCACGGCATCGCTGGATTTGATCGTGACCGCGTTCGGATTCCGCAATCTTGCCAATTACGATGCCGGGCTGCGCGAGTTTGCCCGCGTGCTGAAACCGGGCGGGCAGCTTGGAATCCTCGAATTCAGCGAGCCCGGAGGGATGATCGGCAAGGTGTACGCGGTTTATTTCCGGCGCGTCTTGCCGGCCATCGGGCGCATCCTCTGCGGCAGAGAGGGACCATACAATTACCTCCCATCGTCAGTGGGCAGCTTTCCTTCGCCTGCGCAGATGCTGGAGAGAATGCGCGCGGCCGGCTACGATGAATGCGCATGGCAGCCGTACACGTTCGGAGTCGCCGGATTGTATGCCGCGCGAAGGGCTGCGTAGTAGGCTGAGAGCGCATGAGCTCCACCGCATCAAGCGTGGCCAGCCACTCCGCGGAAAAGCGGCAGGTGGCGCTGCGTTCGATGATGGCAGCCGCGTGCATGACCTTGCTGAAGCTGGCCGCCGGGCTCCTTTCCGGATCGCTCGGCGTGCTCTCCGATGCGGCGCACTCCGCACTCGACATGGCCGCCGCGGCGCTGACGTTCTTGTCCGTTCGCGTATCCGACAAGCCCGCGGATGAAGACCACACCTACGGCCACGGCAAGGTGGAGAACATCTCCGCCTTCGTTGAAGCAGGCCTGATGGCCATCTCCTGCGCCTGGATCATCACCGAAGCGGTGAAGCGGATCGCGGGGCGAGCGGTCCCGTTGCGCCATCCCCTCTGGCCGGCGCTGATCCTGGTCGCATCCATCGGCGTCGACTGGTGGCGCTCGCGGCAACTGCGCGCGGTGGCCGATCGCACCGGCTCTCCGGCGCTGGCCATGGACGCATTCCATTTCGCATCCGACATCTGGTCCACTCTGGCGGTGCTCATCGGGCTGGGGGCAAGCTGGATGGGCGCGCGGCTCGGCGTGTCCTGGCTGCGCTTCGCCGATCCCTTCGCGGCGATCGTGGTATCAATCATGATCCTGCGCATCACGCTGGAGCTGACCCGCGACGCCATCGGCGCATTGACGGATCAGGTGCCGGCGCAGATGAGGCGCAGGATTGTGCGCGAGGTGGAGCGGGTACAGGGCGTAATGGCCGTGGAGCAGGCGCGCGTGCGCCGCTCGGGTCCTTTGTATTTCGTCGACCTTGCCCTGGCGCTGCCCCGCCGCAACACTTTCGAACACACCGAAGAACTGGTGCACGCGGCCACGCAAGCTGTTCATCGCCTGCTGCCGCGAGCCGATGTCGTCATACACTCCGTGCCGCGGCAGGCTCGGGCCGAAAGCGTGTTTGACCGCGTTCGTGCCGTGGCCGCGCGCAATAACGTCCAGGTGCATGAGCTCAGCGTGCAGTCCCATCACGGCCGCCTGCGCGTGGAGCAGCACCTCGAACTGGACGAGAACCTGGCCCTGGTGGACGCACACAGCTTCGTGACGGTGCTGGAGGCGGAGATCCTGCGCGAGGCGCCCGAGGTCGATTCCGTGCTGACCCACATTGAGAGCGAACCGGCGACCATCGAACAGCCGGAAGAGATTCGCGTCGATGACCGGCGCATCGAACAGGCAATGCGGTCGGCTGCCGCCGAACTCGAGGAAATCATCGACGTCCACCAGATAGAGGTGCGCCGGGCGGGCGATCACGTCGATCTCTCCTGCCACTGCACCATGCCGGACAAAACCACTATGCAGCGCGCGCACAAGGTGATTACGGAGCTTGAGGACCGTTTCAAGCTGGCGTGTCCCGAAGTGCGCCGCGTGACCATTCACCCCGAGCCGGCCACCGACAATCTGCGGTGAGAAGCACAGGGATAAGGGATAAGGGAATTCAGAAATAGGAGCGAGGGACATTCCTGCAGGGCGAGTGCCGCACCCATTAAAATTGTTAGCAAGCGAGTGAACACGGACGGCACCGGAGCAGGCAATGATCGCCCACGTTGAATGGAAGCACGACGACATTTTTGAAGGCATCGCGGAGAACGGCAACACCATAGTGCTCGATGCCGATTCCGCGCACAAGCACGGCCCCAGTCCGATGGAATTGGTACTGATGGCATTGTGCGGATGCACCTCCGTGGACGTGATCTCGATTCTCAAAAAGAAGCGGCAGCAGGTGACCGGGCTGCGCGTTTCGGCCGCGGCGCAGCGCGCTGAGACGCCGCCGCAGGTGTTCACGCACATCATGCTCACCTATGCCGTGCGCGGTGAGAAGCTGAGCAGAAAAGCCGTGGAGGACGCTGTGTCGCTCTCCAAGAACAAGTACTGCTCGGTCTCCAAGATGCTGGAGAAGGCGGCAACGGTGGCGTACGAAATCGTCTACCCGAATGGAGAACCGGAGGCATGAGCACGCGCGCGCGGCGGCGCGAAATGCATCCGCTGGTCCGATTCTTCCGCGTAGCGTCGCTGGTGCTGGTTCTGGTGGTCATCGGCCTTCTTTCCGCCCTTACCACCATGCACTTTGCCATTCACGGCGCGGAGGTGCAGGTGCCGGCGCTGAAGGGAATGACGGTGGCCGATGCGCGAAGCCAGACCGCAGGGCTGGGACTGAACCTGGTAGTGGACAACCGCTATTTTTCCTCCGATGTAGCTGCCGGGCATATCCTGACCCAATCTCCCGATCCGGGAACGGTGGTGCGGCGCGAGTGGCGCGTGCGCGTATCAGAGAGCCTGGGTCCGCAAAAAGTGGAAGTGCCGGGCACGCTGGGCGCGGACGAGCGCGTGGCGGCAATGAATCTTCGCCGCATGGGGCTGGCTGTGGGGGAGACCGCGCACCTGCCCGATGCCGGCGTGACTGACGGCACGGTGCTGGCGCAGGATCCGCCGGCGCATGCGCAGGGTATTGAGGGACCGAACGTTGCCCTCCTCGTTGCCGCAACCGTGGACGAAACGCCGGACGGATTCGTGATGCCGGACCTTGCGGGAATTCCGATCGTCGCCGCTCAGTCCGCGCTGGCGCGGGTGGGACTAAAGACTGGCCCTCCCCAGTTCAAAGATGTGCAGGTGCCGCCCGTCGGCGCCGGCGCAGCGCTGCCTGTTTTGCCGGTGGCGCCGGGATCGGTGATCGCGCAGCAGCCGGCCGCCGGAACCCGCGTGGACATAAGCATGACGGTGAAACTGACGGTGGCTCGGTGAGCAAGTCCGCAAGCGGCCCTGCCGCATCCAACTCGAAAGGCATGAGCTCGGATTCGCAGGAAAGAGGCATTGCGCCGCCGGACGCGCGCTTCGCGCATGCGTGGCGCGCCCTGCGCCATCGCAATTTCCGCCTTTTCTTCGGCGGGCAGAGCATCTCGCTCATCGGCACCTGGATGACGCGCGTGGCCACGTCCTGGCTTGTCTACCGCCTTACAAAGTCGGCCATCCTGCTGGGCACGGTGGGATTTGCCGGACAGATCCCCACGTTCCTGCTCGCGCCTTTCGCCGGTGTCGTGGTCGACCGCCTCGACCGGCGCAAGGTCCTGGTGTGGACGCAGACGCTGGCCATGGTGCAATCGCTGGCGCTGGCCGCGCTCACGCTGACGCACCGCATCACGGTTACGGAAATCCTGATCCTGAGCGTGTTTCAGGGCACCATCAATGCGTTCGACATGCCCGGCCGCCAATCCTTCATGATTCGCATGGTGGAGAACCGCTCGGACCTCTCCAACGCTATCGCCATCAACTCCTCCATGGTGAACGCGGCGCGGCTGATCGGGCCGTCGCTCGCCGGCATCGTCATCGCGGCCAGCAACGAGGGCTGGTGTTTTCTCATCGACGGAATCAGCTACATCGCCGTGATCGCCTCCCTGTTGATGATGCGCCTTTCGCGCGAGGAGATTCTCCGCCACGGCGCAACCATGGTGGAGCAGTTGCGCCAAGGATGGGTCTACGTCTCCGGTTCCCTGCCCATCCGCAGCATCCTCATGTTGTTCTGCGTGATCAGCCTGATGGGCTGGCCGTTCATGGTGCTTATGCCCATTTTTGCCGCGCAGATATTGCACGGCGGGCCGCATACGCTGGGTTTCCTGATGGGCGCGGTTGGCGTGGGGTCGCTAACCTCGGCGCTGAGCCTGGTGCTGCGCCGGACAGTACGCGGCATGCTCAAGATCATTCCCATCGGCGCCGCGGTGTTCGGAACCGGTCTCATCGCGTTTGGATTCTCGCGCCTGGAGTGGCTGTCGCTGCTGACCATGCTGGTGACAGGATTCGGCATGATGCTGGGGCTGACCACCAGCAACACCATCCTGCAAACGCTCGTCGACGAAAAGCTGCGCGGGCGCGTGATGAGCTACTACACCATGGCCTTTGTGGGCATGGCGCCATTTGGCAGCCTGCTGGCCGGAGGCATGGCCCACGTGATCGGCGCCCCGCGTACCGTCATGATCAGCGGGGTTGCATGCGCCTGCGGCTCGCTGTGGTTCTGGTCGCGCATGAAGGCGATCCGCGCAGAGATGCGGCCCATTTATCAAAGGCTCGGCATCGTGCCGGTTGACGAGCCGGCTCTCGGAGAGAATCCGCTGGAAGAAGCCACCGAGGGATGAGCGCAGTCAGCGGAGCCGGCGGGACCGCTGGAACCATCGTGTAGCATGGGTGCATCGTCATGGGCTGGAACGAAGATCTCGAACGCATTGCGTATCAGGAGCGAGAGCTGGTGGTCCCGCGCTTGGACTCGCAGGTTGCTTGGGATCTGGGCGTGCGGATCCGAACGCTAGCGCAAGAGCGTGGCCTCGCAGTAGTCATCGAGGTGCGCCGGTTCGGTCAGCCATTGTTTTACGCGGCGACGGAAGGCACCACGCCCGACAACCCGGAGTGGGTGCGGCGCAAGAGCAATGTGGTGGCGCGGTTCCATCGCAGTTCCTATGCGGTCGGTATTCGCGAGAAGATGAAGGGCGTCACCCTGACCGAGAGCCAAGGTCTGCCGATTGCCGACTATGCCACGCACGGCGGGTCTTTTCCGTTGACCGTTGCAGGCGCGGGCGTGGTGGGCTGCGTAACGGTCTCCGGACTTCCCATGCGCGAAGATCACGAGCTGGTGGTCGAGGCGTTGTGCGGATTGCTGGACCGCGATTACGCCGGGCTACGGCTGCCGCCGGAGTAGTGCGCGAGCTCGTTCTATTTCTCCATCACCGCGACAAAGAAGCCATCCGTCCCGAAAGCGCCCGGGAAGAGACGCAGAAAGCCATCCAGCGTGACGCATGTCTTCAGCTTGTCTGCCGCGCCGGGTATCAGGATTCCTTGCTCATTCATCTCGTCGATGCGCGCCTGCATTGGCACAATGCTCGCATGCAAATCATCGCGCATCACCACCGCGACTACATCTTCGTTCTCTTCCGGCTCCAGCGAACAGGTGGAATAAGTAATGCGGCCACCCGGCCGCGCGGCGCGAATTGCGTTTGCTAGAATCGCACTCTGGCGCTCGGCCTGGCGCGCAAGATCGTCAATGGCTAGGCGATGGCGAATCTCCGGGTTGCGGCCCAGCGTCCCGGTTCCGCTGCAAGGAACATCGGCCAGAACCAGGTCAAATTCGTTTTCGTACGCGAGCGCGGCAGCGTCCGTCAGGTTGCATTCGACGCGCGAACCAAGGAACCCGAGCCGGTCGCGCAGCGCGTCAAGCCGCGCGGGACTGGCATCGCACGCAACCATGTGGGCCTGCGGATTTCGCTCGGCGAGGATGAGCGTTTTGCCGCCGGGCGCGGCACAACAATCGAGGATCGTAGTTCCCTGCCCCGCGATCTCGGCCACTACTTGCGAGCCTTCATCCTGGATGCGCACGCGTCCCGCGCGGAACGCTTCGGCCTCACTCACATTTCCTTGCAGAACAACGCGCGCCCTCTGAAGCAATCTCCCCGGCGCCAGTTGCACGCCATCGCGCTCTAGCTCGCCCTCTGCCGCAGCATCCCCGAGCCGCACACTCAGCTTCGGCTGCATCTGATCATGTGCGCAAAGGTCGCAGGCGGTGTCTTTGCCAAAGAAGGATGTCCAACGATCGAGCATCCACTGCGGGTGCGCTTCGGTTGCCATCGCGACAGGCGATGCTTCGCGCGCCAGCTTGCGCAGCACCGCGTTGACCATCCCGGATGCGAAGCGGTGCCCGGCAGCCTTCACCAGCTCCACGCTTTCGCCAATCGCCGCGTGCGCGGGAATGCGGTCCATGAACAGCAGTTGAAACGCGCCCAGCCGCAGCCCGATCAACACTTCATCATCGAGCTTTGCGTTCGGACGCTTCAGCAGCGGGCGAGTACGCGCATCCAGCAACAACTGCCAGCGCAGCACTCCGAGCACCAGCGCTGTGACCAGGTTGCGATCCTGCGCGGAAAGCGCCGCGACAGCATCGCCGCGCAGCAGCTCGTCGGAATGCGCGCCGCCGCGCTCCATCGCCAGTAGAATCATGAATGCCGCTCTGCGTGCTGGAGAAACCTGTTTCATTGGCGGAACAAATCCCATTACACGCGGAAGCAATGGAATATTCACCCTCGCTGCTTTGCCGTGGGGCCACCACGGTTCCTATTCTGTTATAGAACTGATGCTACACGCCGGTCGCGTGTTTCCATTCACGCGAGTGCGCTGCCGGTATCTCTGTCGATCGCGATATTCTGAGGAGCACGCATGCGCCTGAAGACAACGCAAACCGGGTCGCGGCATCAGCTTGCCCTCAAGCTCGGCGCCGGCGCTCCACCCCGCGCAGGCCTGTTCTCGTGGGAGCGCAAGCGGCTGCTGATCCACGCTGCCAAGACCGCACTGGCCGCGGCACTTTGCTGGTGGCTGGCCCTGCGCTTCGGGCTCCACGAGGGCTACTGGAGCGCCATCAGTTCCATCATCGTGCTGCAATCCAACTTCGGCGCCACCATCACCGCATCCCGCGACCGCATTCTGGGCACGCTGATTGGCGCCATTGTCGGGTTTGCATTTTCATTCTTCTGGATCCTTCCATGGAACTTCATTCTTGCCGTCTTCGTCGCCATCGTCATCTGCGGCCTCCTTGGCTTCCGCTCCAGTTCGCGCCTCGCGGGAGTCACCATCGCCATCGTGATGCTGGTGCAATCCGGCTCGCACAAGGCTCTGGCCTTCGATCGCGTGCTGCAGGTGATGCTCGGAATATTGGTGGCGCTGGCCGTGGCCACGCTGGTCTTTCCAGACCGCGCACGTCTTGCCTTGCGCGATGGGTTGGCGCAGGAGTTCCTGGTGCTGGGCTCGTTCTTTGAGGCCATCCTGCGCGGATTCCAGGGCAAGCCCGACCCCAATCTGGCCAACCTGCGCCAGGATGCGCTTGCTGCGTTGCGCATCAACGGCCAATTGCTTGAGGCTTCGCGGAATGAGCCCTCCGGCGGTCCGGGTTGGCGCGAAGGATTGTCCATGCTAACGCAATTTGGCCGCTCCATTTTTGATTCGCTCGTGGCGCTCGAACTCGCTGTCCAGGACAGCACGGAAGACGCCTACGCACAACAACTGGAACCGGCGCTCGGAGATCTCGCCACCGACATTCACGCGGGATTTCAATACGTGGCCGGATGCATTCACCACTGGCGGTTCCATGTTCCGCCGCCCAACCTGCATCTTGAAGACGACATCGCGCGCCTGGAACAGCGCATGTCGGCGGTTCGTCCAAAGGGCATCGCGTTTTCTCAAGGAGAGATCCTGCGCGCCTACGCGGTGCAATTGCATTTGAAGCAGCTCGCGCGCCTTTTGCGCGCCGCGCGCGTTGAGACCAGCCGCTCCGTTGGAGAAACCCACAAAGTCCAGGCAGGAGAATCCATCGACGAACGTGCCTAGCCCAATCGCAATCCGGAGCGCTCGCCGGGCTGCACTCCGCGCAGAAACTCTGCCGCGCTCAGGCGCTTCTTGCCCTCAAGCTGCACTTCAATCAGCTCCAGCCAGGTGTTTTGCGCGCATGACACCATCATGCGGCCGCCCTGCACGATGGCCCGCCCGGGTTCTGACGCTTCAGCCGGAAAATCATGCGCGTCGGCCACCTGCATGCGGTGCACGATCAGCTTTTTTCCGCTCCAATAAGTAAACGCACCCGGCCACGGTTGAAAACCTCGCCAGCGGTTCTTCAGTTCCGTTGCAGTGCGCGCGGCGAAATCCATCAGGCCATCTTCGCGCTCCAGAACCGGTGCCAAAGTAGCTCGCGAGTGGTCCTGCGGCCGCGGCTCCAATGTGCCGGCGTTCAGCCGGGCCAGCGTTTCCACCACCAGCGGCGCGCCGCCACCGGCCAGCTCATCAAGCAGATCCACTGCGCTCTGTTCCGGTCCGATCGCCAGCGCCTGCTGCATCAGGATCGGTCCCGTATCCAGGCCCTCCTCCAGCAGCATGGTGGTGTTACCGATAACGTTCTCTCCCATTGCGATAGCCCATTGAATGGGCGCGCCGCCGCGATAGCGCGGCAGCAGCGAAGCATGCAGGTTGATGCAGCCCAGCCGTGGAACGGCAAGCATCCACGGCGGAATGATGCGTCCGTACGCCACCACGACAATTGCATCCGGCGCAATCGCCTCAAGCCGCGCGCGAAACTCCTCGTTGTTGCGAATCTTCTCCGGCTGCGTGATTGCCAGCCCAGCGGCCAGCGCGGTCTGCTTCACCGGCGACGCCATTAACTCCTGCGCGCGCCCCACCGGCCGGTCCGGTTGCGATACCACCAGCGCAATCTCGTGTCCCGCGCCGATCAGCGCCTCCAGTGTGGGCACGGCGAATCGCGGCGTACCGCAATAAATAAGCCTCACGTCTCTACCACGTGCCTTCGCGCTGCATCCTGCGGATCTTGCGCAAATTCAGATCGCGCTTGAGCGGGCTCATGCGGAAGATAAACAGCACCCCATCCAGGTGGTCGCGCGGCTTTTGCCCGATGGCGCGGAGCCTTCAATTCGCCGGTCAGTTCGGAAGAGCATTTGATGTCACGGCCTTCGACGACGTTCCCTCCGGTCGTGCGTGGCCGCGCATCCTTCACCTCGGTTTCGATCGCAGCGCTATCGGTCCGCAGAAGGGCCTCAAACTTGTCAAGGCTGTCGCGATCCCAAGAATTGTCGTCTTTTCTCCCCGCTCTTAAGGGAAGCGGGCCCGGCGGTTCGACGACGGACTCGCAAGAAGCCTCTCGCTGAGCGAGGAGACGGGCAAATTTTGCGATAGGATCATCAGGATCATGTTCGCTTTGCGTTGTGACGCCTATATGGAGCGCGCGCCTTTCCAACTCCTCGATCCCGGCCATCAAATCTCGATTTTCAAGAGGCGCGTTTATGCTTGTGTCCTCTAATCATATTCGTGCGAGCGATTACTCGCGGCAATCAGCGTTGGATGCGAACTTTGCGCTCAAGATATTTTGTAAAAATCGGTTGTCCGGAAACCTCTCCAAAACCGCGGAACTCGAAGCGCAAAAATCCGCGTCA
>CAWBIG010000194.1:0-15685 GCA_963788435.1 uncultured Acidobacteriota bacterium
GACTGAGGAATACAGGCTGATACGCACAACACAAACGAAGCAGGTCCAACCATCCGGAATTTGGGCCAGGAGCGGGCACCCGGGAGCCTGACCCGACGCCGGAAGACGAATTTTCATGGAATCCGCGGCGCGGTACGGGTATACTGACGGCATGGCGGCGGGCGCTCCTGCCCAGTCGTCCGGAAGCGAGGTGCGTCTTCCGCAGGGACTCTGGTTCACTGACCTTCGATCTTCCACCCTCGGAGACTTCGCGCTGGCGCGCGGTTGCCCGTGTGCTGCGAAGTCCCATGGACGCCTTGAGTTGCGCCCTCTTTCCCGCCTCGTGTGTCCTCTGCGGCTCTCCCCTGCCGCATCTCTCTTCCGTGCCCATCTGCCATGTTTGCTGGACTGAGTTTCCCGTCCAGAGCGGCCCTCTGTGCGCGTGTTGCGGCGACCTGCTGGACGCGCCGATCATAGCCGGTCCTTCGAGCAGCGGCCTGTGCCGAAGCTGCCGGTTGGCGCCGCCGCCCTTTGAGCGCGCAGTGGCTTACGGGCCATACCAGGACCTTATGAAGGCGGCCATTCATGCGCTCAAATACGACCGCCTGCACGCTGCGGCTCATGGACTGGGCCAGATGCTGGCTATGGCAATCGCCCAACTGGCGGATGTGGCGCCCGGCGAGATGCTGGTGGTGCCGGTACCGCTGCATCGCTCAAAGTATGGCTTTACCGAAGGATGGTTGTATTCCCAGAACTCCACAAACGGATTGGGATTCGGATCCTCGAGCCAGGCTTCGCCAAGGTGATTGAAGGCCGAGACAGCCGTCTTCTGCGGATCGGGCACCAACCCGTGGATCGCCTCCTGTCCATAGACATCAGCCTGGTGCTCGAAATGACGGCTCATGGTATTGATGGCGGGCGTCAAAATGAACCCCGCCACTGAGACTGTGAACAGCAGCGCCACGAATCCGGCGCGCGTCGCCACGGGCGTCACTCCCTCCCGGCCTTCAATGTGCCAGGGCCCGCCAAGCCGCCGCACCAGCGCTTCCCCGGCGCTGGCACACGCCCAGAGAACAAAGAACAGCCCCACCGCCATAATCGCAAGCATCTTGGGAATGTGATTCAGCACGTAGTGCCCGCTCTCGTGCCCGAATACAAACAGCACCTCGTCATCGGGCAGGCGATCCGTCGCCGTATCCCACATCACAAACCGTTTGCTAGCGCCGATTCCGGTCACATACGCGTTCAGCCCATTGCTTTTCTCGCTCGCCTTCATCAGAAACATCCGATCCGGCGGAATATTGGTCCCTGTCTTTGCCACGACCGTCTCCAGTTTGTCCACCAACCCGGCGTGCGTCTTTGTCAGCGGCTCAAACTTGTTGAACAACGGGTCGATGATTAGCGGGCTGGCGAAAATGGACAGCACAATCAGCGGCAGCGAGATAAGCCACGCCCAGAACCAGTAGCGACGCGGCGAAACTCGCACAAGCCAGTTGAAAAGCAACAGAACCAGCACGCCGAAGACGAGGCTCACGCCCAATCCCTTGCCCTGGTCGCTCAGCCAGCTTCCCCAGCCCTGAACGCTGATGCCGTAATGGCGGCTGACGCCATTCCCGATCGCGTCAAGCGGAAGGCTCGCCATCGTCGTGATCACGATAAGCGCCGCGAAATACAGTACCCCCTGGATCCATCTGCGTCCCGTCACCCGTGCGGCCCACGCCTGCAGCCCGGCAGCCGCCCGCGTCGACAGCAACAGCCAGAGCACGGCCAATCCCCACAGCGCCCCGACGATCTCCAACGTCAGCCGGATCTTGTTCAGCGTGATCGCCTGCGCCAGTTTGTCCGGCGGCAGCGTGTAGGCCTGCTCGGAATGTGGCTGCTGCGCGGATTGCGCTTGCGCCGGCTGCGAAACGGCCGGGGAAGGTGTCTGGGTCGCGGCAACTTGCGCCAGGGCCGCCAAAAGAAGCATCGCCAACAATGCAACCGCGCAGAAACGGGTCGTCCTCATACGTTTCTCCCTCTGGATGCCAAATTCTGAGACAATCGGGGCTACCGATGTTTTTACTCGAATCTGCTCCTTCCCGGCCACAGTTTTCCAGCGCCCACCGCATTCTTCTTTGCGCCGCTGCCATCCCCGCGCTGCTGGCTCTTCCAGCCGTCGCGCAGCAGCCCGCTTCACCGCCGCTTCTCAGCGCCATGACTGCGGAACTCGATCGTGCTTTCTCCACGCTGGGTCACGATCCCGGCAGGGACAACCAGCTTCCGCCTTATTTCCTCAGCTACACGGTAACCGACGCCGGCTCCGTCACCATCCAGGCCCAATACGGCGCATTGATTTCGAGCATCGCCAATCACGCTCGTGTGGCCGATATCCAGATTCGTTTGGGCAGCCCTCAGCTCGATAACACGCACGGCGACCACCGCGGCTCCGCGGTGAACAGCGTGCAGCTTCCGCTCGCCGACGATCGCGTGGCGCTGGAGCGAACGTTGTGGCTGACCACAAACAATGGCTACTCCAACGCGCTCGACAATTTTCTGCGGGTGAAGACCGAAGCCCAGGTGCGCGCCAAGGAGGAAGACACATCGGCCGACTTCAGCGCGGAGAAGGCACAGACTTCCATCGGCAGTCCCGCGCCGCCTGTCCGCATTGACCGCGCCGCATGGGAGCAGCGTGTGGCAGCGCTTTCCCGCATCTTCCGCGAGTATCCCGACGTGTACCAGAACATGGTGGTGTTCACGGTCCAGAATCAGACGGAATACTTCGCCTCTTCTGAAGGCTCGCGAATTATTACGCCGCATGTCTCCGCGAGGTTGGTGATTCTGGCGGTCACACGGGCCGACGACGGCATGGAGTTGTTTCGCGATCAGACGTTTGAAGCGGAAACTGCGGACGGCCTTCCCTCGCAGGCGCAGATGGAGTCGGCTGCGCGCGCGCTCGGCAGCAGCCTGGAAGCCCTGCGCAAGGCGCCCATTACGGAGCCCTTCGACGGGCCGTCAATTCTCTCCGGGCGCGCCGCCGCCGTTTTTTTCCATGAAGTGCTCGGCCACCGGCTGGAAGGCCAGCGCCAGCGCGGCGACGAGGAAGGCCAGACCTTCACCAAGGAAGTGGGCAAGGAGATCCTCCCCGCCTTTCTCTCGGTTGCCGACGACCCCACGCGGGACGAATACGGCAAAACCTGGCTCAGCGGCAGTTATCAGTACGACGACGAAGGCCAGCGCGCCCAGCGCGTGGAACTGATACAGGATGGGGTGCTCAAAACGTTTCTCATGTCGCGCCTGCCCATCGCCAGCTTCAGCGACTCCAACGGCCACGGGCGCGCGCAGATGGGCCGCATGCCCACGGGCCGCCAGGGCAACCTCATCGTCACATCCAGCAAAACAGAGAGCGACGCCGAACTGCGCAAGCAATTGATCGATGAGGCCAGGAAGCAGGGCAAGACGTACGGACTTTACTTTGAAGACATCTCCTCCGGCTTTGCCGTCACTCAGCGCAGTTCGCCGCAGGCGTTCCAGGTAATCCCGCTGGTCGTCTATCGCGTGTACGTGGATGGCCGTCCCGACGAGCTGGTGCGCGGCGTCAACATCGTGGGCACGCCGCTGGAGGCAATGCGCAGCATTCTTGCCACCGGCAACAAGAGCGAAGTTTTCAACGGCGAGTGCGGCGCTGAGTCCGGCACCGTGCCGGTAAGCGCGGTGGCTCCTGCAATGCTTCTGCGTGATCTCGAAACGCAGCGCCAGCCGCAGGGCACTTCGCGGCCGCCGATTCTGCCCATGCCCGGTGCGCCGGCGGAAGGGCCAAAATAGTTGGCCGATGAGAATTCCCGGTCCAATTCGAGTATTAGGCGGCACGCTCCTTGTCATCTCCGTGTTCTGGGGCTGGTATATGGTTGCTGCCGATTATGGCTATGGAATTGTCGCAGGGACTTATGTGTACCGCGGAGCGGGCGAATCGTCAACGCTCCAATTGAAAAGCGACCGCAGCTTCACGCAGGAACGAAATCGCGCTGGAAAAATCGAGTATCGAACCGGAACCTGGCGGCGAGTGGGCGAAGGCGGCATCGTCTTCTCCTCAGACTTTCTCGCGGTCGGCAACAGCCACCAGCGACCCGACGGAGAAGTTGACGGATCGATCTTGAAGAGCTTTTTGGAACTGGTGCCGAATGTCGTGCTGGAGGACGGCCCTCGATTCCATCGGAGTTTCTTTCGTAGGGCCACACTGGAGAAGCGATGAAATTGATTCAAGCCTTGGCATTGGTCGCATCCCTTACTGCACCGATACTCATTGCCCCGCCCGCGTTCTCCCAATGCGATCCCGGCATCTGCAACAGCACCCGCGCGGACGCTGAAAAAGACCCCGTCCTCAAAGCGATGCTGGAAGAAATGGATCGCAGCAAGGCCGGCCTTGAGCTAAAAGGTTTCGAGAAGCCCTATTTCATTGAATACCGGATCGAGGATGTGGACGCGTTTGAGACGCGGGCCGAATTCGGCGCCAGCGAAGGCCCAGGACACACGCACGAGCGCGTGGCGAGGGTCAGTGTCCGCGTGGGCGACTACAAGACCGACAGCTCCGGCGGGCGCGGCGAAGGCCAACTCGAGCTGGCCGCGCTCGGCAACGATCCCATCGCCATCCGCTCGGCGCTGTGGGCAGCCACGGACGTTGCCTACAAGAATGCCCTGGACGCATACGCGCGCAAGCAGGCCGAGCTCAAGCAGACACAGACGCCGCCGCAAGCCGACGACTTCAGCCACGAGCCGCCAATTATTGCCCTGGCCGCGCCGGCCGAACTCAAGCTGGACGAGGCCGCATGGAACGCGCGTGTCGCCGCGGAAAGCGGACTCTATCGCAGCGACCGATCCGTCAGCGCTGTCGCCCAGAATGTCGAGTACTCCGTCGCGTTTTTTGAAGCGCGCGCCACCACCACCTGGCTCGTCAACTCCGAAGGGACCATCGTTCGCAAATCCGCCTGTTTGTACAACGAGGCATTCGCCGTGGGCACCCAGGCCGCCGACGGCATGCATCTGGACCGCTCGTTTGCGACCAATGGAACATCGGAGGCCGATCTCGACTCGCCCGATGCATTCCGCAGGCACGCGGTCGCGGAGATTGCCTCGCTCGCCGATCTGCGTAACGCACCCGTGGTCGAAGAGGAATACCACGGGCCGATCCTGCTGAGCGCCGACGCGGGCACCGACATTCTCCGCTTTCTGCTGGCGCGCAGTCTTGCCGCCACGCGCCCTCGCCTGGGCACGGAGGCCCGCACCAACGGCCCCTTTGCTTCGAGCTATCACGCTCGCGTGCTTCCTGACTTCATGGACGCCATCGACGATCCCAGCCTGAAGATCTGGGAGGGCCATGATCTGCTCGGTGCTTACTCGGTCGACGACGAAGGCGTGCCTGCGCAGGCCGTCAAGCTGGTCGATGCCGGCCGCCTCGATGGCTACCTCATCGGCCGCGAGCCGGTGCGCGACTTCCCCCAGTCCAACGGCCACGCCCGTGCAACTCTCGCCGGTTCACCGCAGCCGGTCGTCGGCGTCCTCAAGATTACGGCGCAGAATGGCATATCCGATGACGAGTTGAACAAGAGGCTACTGGCTCTGATGAAGGATCGCGGTATCAGCTCCGCATACTACGTGGAGACCATGGGCGGCGTGCTGACCCCGCGGCTGCTTTATCGCATCACCGCGGACGGAAAGCGTCAGCTGGTTCGCGGCGCGGTCCTCGATGACCTGGACCAGCGCGCGCTCCGCTCCAGTGTTGAGGCCGCGGGCAAGGAATTGTGGGTAGGCAACTCCGCGGGCGAAGTGCCGGAAACCGTGCTCGGCCCGGCGCTTCTGTTCAGCGATGCGACGGTGAAGCGCGCCAATGAGAAAAACGACAAGCTCCCGTTCTATCCGCCACCGAAAGACAGTGGAAAGTAATCAGCGATCAACACGCCGGCGGGACGGCTCTAATCACTGGACACCTCATCCCTGACCAACTGACAACCGGCAACTCCCACCTGTTACACTCCGGTTGAACGAAATACCGCGCCTTATATGGAGTCAATCGCGCAATGAAATCTCTTCCAATCGTGCTCTGCCTGGCGGCCGCAACGGTGGTTGCGGCGCAAACCGCTCCCCACCCCGCCACGCCTGCGGCCATAACAACGTCAACTGCCACCAAATCCAGCACCGCGACCCACGCCACAAGCGCGACCGGCTACAAGCTCCCGCCCGGCGAGAGGCGCATCCCCGGCATTCCCAAAATGGCGATGCCTGGCTGGAAATTCCAGGACATTCTGATCGGCAAAGGTCCCGAGGGCGAGTCGGGCAAGATGTGGCACATGAAGTACAAGGGCTGGCGCGCCGCCGACGGTGTTGTATTCGACTCATGGGAGAACAATCGCCGTCCGGAATTCAAAGACGGCAAGCCGGTGATGGGACCGGACGGTAAGCCCGTCATGGGCGAGCCTCAACCTCTGGCATTTCCTCAAGGCGCAGGTCGCCTCATCCCTGGATTCGATTGGGCCGTCGCCGGAATGCACGTGGGCGGCAAGCGCCGCATCTTCATTCCCTGGGAACTGGCCTATGGCACGCGCAGCATTCCGGACCGGCCGGATCATCCGGGCATTCCCCCAAAATCGGACCTCATCTTCGATGTCGAGTTGGTTGAGGTGACGGATGCGCCGGCCATGCCGCCGCGTCCCATGATGCCGCAGCGCCCGATGCCGCGTCCGGGTGCTCCTGGCGCTCCAGGCACGCCGCCTCCCGCTGGCCAGCCGGCGACGCCTCCGCCCGCAGGCTCACCATCCGAAGCTCCGTCCGCCGCGCCAGCTCCGGCAGCACCGCCGAAGCCATCCAGCACAACGCCCAATCCCGGCACTCAGCCCGAATCCAAACCGGCGCCACCGCCGCCAACTCCACAAAACTAGCCAAAAGCAGCCGTCGAGCATCCCGGATCGCGTTCAGCGATTCGGGATGTTGCGCCTTATGCCTTCTCCCTTATCCCTCGTCCCTGTTCCCTTTGCCGCGCTTCTCCGGCCCCCCACAGTTCCGGGCGCTCCGCTATAGTGTCGGAGAGGCAATCGCACATCTCCCCAGAGGACTCTACCCGAATGACACTTGACCGTCGCGATTTTCTTGCGGCCTGCAGCCGCGCCGGCATCACATCCGCCCTCCTGCCCGGAATCCTGTACACGCTGGCTAGCCAATCCGCCGAAGCGCAGGAGTTGGTCAAAGGGCCTCCGGGGCACGCGCCGTCCTGGGACAAGATCACGCCCGAAATGCTGGACCAGGCCGCGCAGCTTGCCGGCGTAGGACCGTTTACCGATGCGCAGAAGAAGATGATGCTCGACGGCCTGAACCACATGCGCGACGGCTACGCGCAAATCCGCGCGCTCAAGCTGCCCAACTCCGTCGCACCCGCGTTCGTGTTTCATCCCCAGCCGGCGGCGCCCATGCGGAAATTTGTCGCTGAGCTGGCGCATCTGGACATCAAAGACAAGCACGACGCGCACGAGCCGCCGCCTCCACACGCCGCCGGATGGCAGCCGGACCTCGCAGCCGCCGCACCAGCGCGAATTGAGGAGCTGGCCTTCGCGAGCGTGAGCGAGCTGGCCAGCCTGATCAAGGCGCGCAAAATCACCTCAGTCGACCTGACCAGGATGTACCTCGCCCGCCTCAAGCGCTACGATCCCACCCTGCACTTCACCATCACCCTCACTGAAGACCGCGCCATCGCCGCAGCGAAGAAGGCCGACGAGGAGATTGCCGCGGGCAAGTGGCGTGGCCCTCTGCACGGCATCCCCTGGGGTGCCAAGGATCTGCTCGCCGTCAAAGGCTACCCGACAACGTGGGGCGCGGGCGGATTCGAGCACCAAGTCATCGACGAGGACGCGACCGTGGTCCAGCGGCTGGACGAGGCCGGCGCCGTGCTGGTGGCCAAGTTCACGCTGGGCGCGCTGGCCATGGGCGACCATTGGTACGGCGGGCAAACGCGCAATCCGTGGAACCCCAGTCAGGGCTCGAGCGGCTCGTCGGCGGGTCCAGCCAGCGCGGTTGCAGCCGGTTGCGTCGGCTTCGCCATCGGCTCGGAGACGCTGGGCTCCATTTCGTCACCCTCGACGCGCTGCGGCGACTCCGGCCTGCGGCCCACCTTCGGCTTCGTCCCCCGCACCGGCGCCATGGCCCTTAGCTGGACCATGGACAAGCTCGGCCCCATCTGCCGCTCCGCCGAAGACTGCGCCCTGGTGCTTAACGCCATCTGCGGTCCTGACGGCAAGGACACCTCGGTCTATCCCTTCGCCAGTTTCCACTGGAACCCCGGCCTCGACTGGAAGGCTCTGCGCATCGGCTACCTGAAGAGCGCTTTTGAGCCTCCGAAGGCTGAACCTCCAGCAGCGCTCCCGCCGAACGAGACCGCCGACGAAAAAGCGAAACGCGAAGCCCGCCAGCAGGCCGAGCGCGCCCGCCGCGACTACGACCGCAAATTCGAATTGGCCACGCTGGACAAGCTCAAAAAGATGGGCGTGACCCTGATCCCGGTAGAACTGCCGCACATGCCCTACGGCGCTATGACTCCGGTGCTCGAAGCCGAAGCCGCCGCGGCCTTCGACGACCTGTCCACGACGGGCCGCGACGCGCTCCTCACCGAGCAAAGCGAGGACGACTGGCCCAACATCTTCCGCGTGGCGCGTTTCTACCCGGCAGTCGAATATATCCAGGCCATGCGTGCGCGCACGCTCGCAGTCCAACAGGTGTCGGCGCTGTTTGAACAGGTCGACATCATCGTCACGCCCACCTTCGGCCTTCAACTTGTGGTCACCAACCTGACCGGCCATCCCGCGCTGATTGTGCCTAACGGCCTGCGCGGCGCGGACGCCCCGCCGCCGCTAAGCACGGAGGTTGGCAGCGACGACAACGAAGGCGGCCCCAACACGCCCGTGTCCATCACGTTCCTCGCCGGACTGTACGAAGACGCGAAACTGGCCAAATTCGGCCGCGCCTATCAGGAAGCGACCGGCTTCAACAAGCTCCATCCAAAGCTGGGTTAAAACCCAGCCTTCACTGCATTAGTGCTTTCAAACGTCCCGCGTAGGTCTTCCGTCCCCGCAATTGGTAATCGAGGAAGTCAAGCGCGTAATGACAAACCGCAATGTTCACGTCGACCCCGATTTGCCGAGTATGCGAGTCCGGATTGGGCGGCATCGGGACGCCGGCCACAAACGCTACCATCCCCCATTCCGCGAAATCCCCGTGATAGGCCCCGGGAAATAACCTTCGATATAACCGCGCCCAACGAATGGCGTCGACCGGCGCCAGATTGAGATGTACTCCCTGTGATCCCTCCGCGCGTTTCAAATCAAACATTGCTGCATGCAACTCAAGTTTGGTTTGGTATCCAGGCAGTAGCACCAGGATGTTCGCGCCGCTTTTTGTGCCGAAGGAGCCGTCGAAACCCATGACAGCTTTGAGCCCCGGATGACGGAGCGCGAGTTCGATAGCGACCTCTGCTCCAGCGCTGTGGCCGATTGCTGCGAACGAATGAGTGGCCACGAACGGAAGACCGCGAAGGACCCGCAGAGCAAAATCGAAGTCGTCGGCATGTAACGCCAACTCGCCGGAAGAGCTGCCAAGCTCGATATTGCTTTCGGATGGACCGAGTTGAGGAACCGTGGCAACGACGTACCCGTAACTCGCAAGAAACTCCTCAAGCTCGACATTGGCGTCGGCCCGCGATCCCTTGCCACCCGAGTAGAGGACGAGTGGATGCCGGCCCGGGGCAGGCTCCGCACCACTGCGGGACGCAACGTGCAAGTCAAAAATGGGTTGGAGGGCCTGCTTGTCACCCGGCATAAGCTCATTCATGTCCGATTGCCAACTCGCCATGTCGCTTTGGTCGAGTGCCCGGGTAATTGATTCGAATCCAGGCGGCGCGTCGTGATGTAAATAGTCTCCGTACGTCATCGGCTCGCCGGACGCGAAGCTCGCGGCCGGATACCATACAGTCATCCGAATGGGCCGGCCCGGATCTGAGGGGTTCGGCCGAGATAGCCAAGCCCGTTTTCTGTCATGTTCGTAGAGGACGCGATAGCCTACCGCGAATGGTCCAGGCCCAAGGCTCTTCCAAAATGGATCAGGAATGGAAGAATGCACCGTGGGTCCGGCTGAGGTTGCTGCGCTCGCTGATGCAATGGCCATTAGAAAGCAGAGAATCGGAGATCTCACATTTGTTCCTCTCAGCCAAACTTTAGAACCGCTCGAATGGAATGACGGTCCTTGGGGCTTCGCCGTTCGACAGGATTGACGTTTGGCGGTCAGACTTCCAGTCATTCCGGTGGATTTACCATGGCTCCGTGCTCATCCTTCGTTTGAATCGATCTCTTCGTGTGGCGCAGGGGGTTGCGCTGGTGGTGCTGCTGGCAATTTTGCCGGCTGCGTGCGCAGCACAATCCTCCGACCAGGCGATGCTTGCCGGACTCAGCGCCGACTTCGCCAAGCTCGCTCCGCAGACCATCCGCCCCGCCTCCGGCTACATCCGCTATCCCTACCTGATTCCGGCCGGCTACTACAGCCAGATGTGGGACTGGGACGGGTTCTTTATCGGCGCGCACTGGGCCAATCAGAGCCCCGATGACGCCAAGCTGCTGCGCGACTGGGTGCTCAACTTCGCGTACTCGGCCGATGCCACCGGCTACGTCTCTGGCTGCATTACGCCGGCGGGTCCACGGCCCATCTTCGGCAAGTTCGCCATGAAGCCGTTCCTCGCCCAGGGCGCGGTGATTGCCGCCGACGAATTGCACGACTACGAGTGGATCCGGCCGGTGTTTCCCGCCATGGTCAAGATCGCCGAGTACCGGCGCAAAACGCAGTACGACGACCGGTGGGGCCTGTGGTTCTGGTCGAACTCCATGCAGTCCGGCGCTGACAACAATCCCGCGCTGAGCAACGAGCCCAAAGACGAGAGCGCGATCCTTGCCGTGGATGCCTCGGTGTGGGCCATGCGCGAGTACCGCGCCATGGCGCTGATTGCGCGCAAGCTCGGCTACGGCGATTTGGCCGACAAATATAAAGAGATGGCCAGCGACACGCGCAAAGCCATCCTGAAGAACCTGTGGGTAAAGGACGAGGCCTCCTTCCTCAACCGCTGGCGCGACAACGGCAAGTTCGTGCGCGCGGTGAGCTGGTCGAGCTTTGTGCCGCTCGCCGATGGGATGCTCCCGCAGAAAGACGCTGAGCGGATGATCCGCCAGCACCTTCTGAATCCAGCGGAGATGCGGTCAAACTTCGGGTTCCGCAGCCTGGCCAAGGGCGACCCCCACTACAACAATGAGGCCATCATTAATCCCTACTCAAACTGGCAGGGGCCGATATGGATCAACGCCAACTTCCTCGACTGGATCGCTCTGCGGCGCTATGGGTTCGTGGCGGAATCGAAGCAACTGGCCGAAACGCTGGCTGCGATGCTGCGGCGCGACATTGCCAAGTGGGGCTCAATGCATGAGGACTACAGCGCGGAAACCGGCGCGGGGCTTGCGCCAACTCCGGCCGAGTCGCCCCAGGGAAAGTTCGCCGGCTTTGTGGGCTGGAACCTGCTTGCCGAGGACATGCTTCAGTGCGAGGTGACCGGCGAGCACTGCATGACGCTGGCAATCCCGGCGAAATAGCGAGTCGGCAAGTCAGCAGTGCAACAGGCCAGTTGCACTGCAAGTGGTGCAGATTTCATATCGTCATATCATGATGTCTTGATAATTGCATACAAAAATGTAAATACACTCTACCGTCATATCACGATATGTTGATGCGCTTTTCTATCATTCCGGCCGGCCGGTGTAATGCGCATGGGAGTGGACCAGCGCGTGGTCCTCGCGCGACTCCAGATGCGTGGTGACGGTGGCGGGAACGCCCAGCGCCTGCGCCAGACGCTCCTCGATCACGGTCGCCTGCCGGTGCGCCTCGCCGAGCGGCGTGTCCCACGGAAAGAGCAGGTGGACTTCGACAATCTGGCGATAACCGGTGGTGCGGAAGCGAACGCCGTGGTAATCGATACCGAACCCGGCGCAGAGTTCGTCGAGACGGGCGCGGAGTTCGTGGCCGACACGCGGGTCAGAATAATCGAGAAGTCCGCGGATGGACTGCCAGAGAAGCCTTCCGCCGGAGAAGAGAATGTTGGCGGCGACGGCGAAGGCGACGAGGGGATCAAAGGGCTTCCAGCCGGTGACCATGACCAGGATGAGGCCGGCGAGCACGCCGAAGCTGGTCCAACTGTCGGTGAGGACGTGCTTGCCGTCGGCTTCGAGGATGAGGGAGTGGTTGCGGCGACCGACGCGCAGCAGGTAAACGCCCAATATGGCATTGAGCGCGCCTGCGGCGACCACCAGAATGGCGCCACTGCCGAGGTGTTCGAGCACCAGGCCGTGCCGCCATTTCTGGGCAGTGGTGTAAATGATGGATACGGCGGCAAGGACGATCATTCCGCCTTCAAAGCCGGCAGAGAAGAAATTGATGCGCTCGTAGCCGTACTGGAAGCGAGGGATGGCGGGGCGGCGGCTGAGCCACAGGCTGAAAACGGCGAAGGCCACGGCGACCACGTGGACAACGGATTCGGCCGCGTCAGAGAAGATGGCTGACGACGCCGTGATCCACCACGCCGAGACCTTGCCGGCGAGCATGAAAAAGCCCACCACCAGCGAAACCCGCATGGCAAAGCTGGCGTCGCGGAGCTGATTCTCTCCAGACTGCGCGGAATCGTTCATGGTTTCTCTCGGCAGCTGCAATTGGACGAAGCGCAAGCCGGCTGCGAATCGGCTCGAAGAATGCGGCCGTCCTTTCTGCCATCATTCTACGAAGCTTGGGCATTGAGTGAGATAAATCACCGAACACCACAGATGAACCTGCCACACTTTGGCGTGGAGGTTCCTCAAGATCCCCGTGTTTCGCTTAGATTATGTCTCCTGCCTGTTGACTGTGCTCTCCACGATCCTGGTTGGCCGCAAGCTGTGGATGGGGCTGGGGGTTGCGGCCGTGAACAGCGCGCTCATCTGCGTTATCGGCATGCGCACGGCGCAATTCGGCTTCATCCCAGCCAACCTGTTTTGCATTGCGGTGTACGCGCTGAGCATTCGCTCCTGGCGGAGGCAGGAGCAGCGGTAAACCAGCGTCGACAGAAAGCCGCATCTCCTACAATGGAGTAAGTGGCATTGATTCCCCTGATTCCGCCCGCCGCCGCAGTGCCGGAGCGATGCGCGACAACGGGTGGACCCCGAATTCTGAAGGTGTGGCACCTGTCCAGCATGGACGCGCCGACTGTCGCCGTCGTGTGGGCCTGCGCGCTGGGTTGGACGGCGCATGTTCGCCCGGCCGCGGGCACGCTGGCGGCGCTGGCGCTGGCGGTCTGGGCAATTTACGTCTTTGACCGGCTCCTGGATGGGCGGGCCGGATTCGATTCGGAGGCCAATTCTCCGCTGCGCGAGCGGCACTACTTCCACTGGCGGCACCGGCGCGCATTGGTTGGCTTGGCTGCCATTGCAATTGCGGCTGCGGCATGGCTGGTGTTGCCGAGCCTGGGACCGGGCGCTCTGCGGTCGGACGGCGCGGTGGCTGCGGCCACACTGTTTTACTTTGGCGGCGTGCACTCGCGCACAGCCGCGCTCCGGCGAATGCTGGCACGGGCCGGCGCGCTGGTCTCGCGGGAATTCGTAGTGGGAATCATCTTCACCGCGGGATGCGTACTGCCGGCGCTGACCGCGACGCGGCATGGCGCCGCCGATCCGATTGCGCTGGCCGGGCCGGCGGGCGCGCTGGCTGCCCTGGCGTGGCTGAATGTGCGTGCCATCGGCCACTGGGAGGGCGATGCGCAGGGCGGAAACGGCATTCGCGGCCCGGCGCTCGTGCTGGCGGGGTTGGCGCTGGCGGGCGCGGCGGCGCTCGTGCCGTTGCAACCGCGCGCGGCGGCGCTCATTCTGATGGCAGCCTCAAGCGCTTTCCTGCTTCTGCTGCTCGATCGGGTTCGCGATCGTCTGGAGCAGGTCACCTTGCGGGCCGCGGCCGACCTGGCGCTCCTGACTCCCCTGCTGCTGGCTGGATTCCAAATCCGATGAGGTCAAACAAGCTAAGTTCGAAACAGTGGCGGCGGGTTGGCGTCGCCTCGCGACATGGCCAGTTGGCGGGTTGGCAAGTGCGCGAAAACGATCCAGCGAACTTCGACCGCCTTGCGGGCCTTTACCGCTGGATGGAGTGGCTAAGCTTCGGGCCCTGGCTGGCTCGCTGCCGGCACGCATTTTTGGGCGAAATGAAGGGCGCACGGCGGGCGCTCGTTCTCGGCGACGGCGACGGGCGCTTTACTCGGGCGCTGCTTGCGGCAAACCCGGCCGTCGAGGTGGACGCCGTGGACGCGAGCGCGGCCATGCTGCGCGCGCTCTTGCGCAGCGCGGGCCGGGATGCGCAACGGGTGCGCAGGTACACGGCCGACGCACGGCATTGGGCGCCGGACGCGGAACCATACGACATGGTGGCGACGCACTTCTTTCTCGATTGCCTGACCACCCGCGAGGTGCGGGAGTTGGCCGCGCGCGTGCATCCGGCGCTGGCCGAGGATGCGGTGTGGGTGGTATCGGAGTTTGCCGTGCCGCAGGGAGCCTATGGCCGCTTGGTGGCGCGGCCGCTGGTCGCATTCCTCTACTTTGCGTTCGGAGTCATCACCGGCCTGCGCGTGCGGCGTTTGCCCGACCATGGCGGAGCCATGGAGGAGGCGGGATTTACGCTGCGCGAGCGGCGGACCTGGCTGGGCGGGCTGCTGGCGGCGGAGATGTGGACGTCCAGTAGCGATTCAATCGCCCCCGGCGAGAAAAGTCTCTCGCCGGGGACGCTGCCGAACCGCGGCCCGTCTTAGAACCAGTTGTTTTCCCGCTGTTTCACCGATTGCGCGACGATATTGGGCGGGCCGTTAGTCGTCGTGGAAGCGAAGAGCCAGCCATTCACCGATACGAACTCGTTGTCTGCGAGCCCGCTGAAGCTATCGGGGTTCAGGCCCGTGTAAGTGGTCCCGCTGGCCGTGGCTACGTTGAAGGAGAGGGCGTTCTTACCGGTCATGGGCCAGGCCCCGAAGATCGGACCGAGACCCACGCCGAGGGTGAAGCTCGATGCGCCTGAATCCACTCCGGTAACCCAGCCGGTGATCTGGCTCGGCTCCAGCTCGACATTGGAGGCGGTGAAAGAGACCGAATGCGGCGGTCCCCAGCCGTTGTTGCCCGGGCCGCCGCCTTTGCTGGTCAGCGAACCCGGCGTGACGGTGACCTGAACGGTTTGGCCCACCGTCAGGTCGTTTGCGGAGGCAAACGTTAGACCGGATGGAATGGTGAATCCGCTGTTGTCGATGGAGAAGGTGGTTGCGGGATTGGAGCCCGATGCCGGCGCCCAGACAGCGACCGAGGCCATTCCTCCGAGGGGCAAGCTGGTGTCGCCGTTGGGGTTCCGGTGGAGGATGAGCTGGATGACGGTTTCGCCTGCAGGCAGCGGCAATGGTGGAATGCGAATAATGGTGCCTTCCACCGTTTGCGCTGATGCCTCCTGCACGTATGCGACCTGGCTGGCTGTGAGCTCGCTGCCGCCGGCCACGCTGGACACCTGAACCTTCACCACCTGGCCCTGGGCCACGCAGCCAAAGCCGGCCGTGGAACATGCGGTGGCGGGGAAGCTCGAGAATGTGGTGGTGTTGGTCGTGTCCACA
>CAWBIG010000195.1:0-28140 GCA_963788435.1 uncultured Acidobacteriota bacterium
ATCGGCCAACTCGCCGCGGCCATCCCCGCCGAAGGCGGTTTTTATGTTTGGGTGCGCCGCGCCCTCTCGCCTTTCTGGGGTTATCAGGAGAGTTGGCTCTCGCTCACCGCCAGCGTCTTCGACATCACGCTGTATCCCTCCATCTTCGTGCTCTACCTCGGCAAGTTCAGTCCCGCGCTCACCGCCGGCCCGCGCGCGTACCTGTGGTCGCTCACAGTCGTCGCGGTCTGCTGCTTCTGGAACCTGCTCGGCGCGCCCGAGGTCGGCGACGATTCGGTATGGCTCTTTGCGCTGCTCCTCGCGCCCTTCGCCGCTTTTATTGTGTTCGGATTCTGGCATGGCATCACGGCGCATCCCGTCTTGCACTGGGGCAGTACCGCGCCCGGCGCTTCGCTCGGCCTCTCAATAGCCGGTCTCGTAGCGCTCTGGAACTAAATGGGCTGGGACAACGCCTCCACCATCGCCCGCGAGGTCGAAAACCCGCAGCGCAACTATCCCCGCGCCATGATCGGCGCCGCGTTCCTCACCGCGCTCACCTACGTGCTTCCGCTGGCTGCTTGATGGCTGTCGCGGGCCTTTCGCCGCAAGGCTTTTCCACCGGCTCCTGGGCCGTTGCCGCATCCAGATTCTTAACCAGGGTCAAGCGAGACAGCACGCCAACCCGAAGAGGTCCCGAATGCAGCATAAGAGATTGAGGTGCGGGATTTACTTCGATTCCCGCATAAATCACTTCCACTCGGTGACTGGTAACATCTGCGGCAACTGCTTTTGAACAGGCAACGACCGCGTCCGCCCCGGGGAACGACAAGCTCTGTGGGAGTTCGCCTGTGATTTCATTGATTCGGCCGTGTAGGTGCTGTACGACTCTTTGTGCGCCGCCGAACCGGCTAATGGCTCGCACTGCGCGTCCGCCCCAGTGCAGATGTGCGATGCTGGCCCGGTGCCGCCGCAGCCAGAGGCACACGCGGGCGGCGCCGAAGACATCCTGGAACGTTCCTTTCCAGGGAATCACGTGGGCAGTGATTCCGGCAGCAGATGCCCCGCCCGCAACGGGCCGTCTGCAAGGAACAAGACGTCCAGCTCATAACCATGTTGCCTGGCGTCCCTGGCCAAGTTCATCACAATCCGAAATACCCCGGTGCACTCCGCATCAGCGCTTTTCACAATATGTATGCTGCGGAACAATGGGCACTCCTCTTCGAGGACTCGCGAAGAATCGGCGCTTAACCTTGTTTGAGTCCAATCTACCAAACTCGACAGAGAACGAAATTTGGGATCTCCCAGGCCGTGAGAGATTGTGGTGAGGCAGATTGTTCCAAGAATCAACTCAAGCGCAGTTGAATCCGTTCCCTGCGCGCATTACCATGCATTCAGCCGATGCTCTCGACAATTGGACGGCGTCCATGAGGAATCAGGGGCGTTCTGTTGGCTGTTGCAGTTGGAAAGGACCTCCTCCAGGAATATGAGTCAAGCGCTGGCCGATCCCGTTCGAGCCGTCGATCGCCCATTGTGCGTCGACCTGGACGGCACGCTGGTGAAGGTCGACACGCTTCACGACGCGCTATTGCTTCTGATCCGCAAGAATCCGATGGCAATCGTGCGGATTCCGCGCTGGATTGCCGGAGGGAAGGCCAACTTTAAAGCGCATTTGACGCGCGCGGTGGAATTGGACGTCGCTCGGCTGCCCTATAACCAGCCTCTGCTGGAGTATCTGCAGGCGCAGCATGCGGAAGGACGCTCCATTTACTTGGCAACCGGCGCGGATCAGGAACTCGCGAAACGAGTTGCGGCGCACCTGGGAATCTTCAGTGGCGTGCTATCGAGCGACGGGCAGAAGAATCTGACGGGGAAAACAAAGCTCGCCCGCTTCCGCGAGTTCTTCGAGGGGCGCGAATTCGACTACATCGGCAATGCAGTTCCCGACGCGGATCTGCTTGCGGCTTCCGTTGAGCCGCGCCTGGCAAATCCCAGTCTTGCCCTTCGCGCCGTGCTGCGGATGCGCAGCATTCGCGTGGCCCAGCGCTTCAGCGACCGCGCGCCGTTGATAAGGAGCTTATTCCGCGCCATTCGCGTGCCCCAGTGGTCAAAGAATTTCCTTGTCCTGCTGCCATTCATGCTCGGCCACAAATGGCAGCTTGCAGCGGCGCGCTCGGCCCTCATCGCATTCTTCTGCTTCAGCCTTTGCGCGTCGGCCACCTATGTAGTGAACGACCTTCTCGATATCGAAAATGATCGCCATCATCCGCAGAAACGGTTTCGGCCATTTGCGTCCGGGGATTTGCCGGTGCAGGCGGGCGTTGTGCTGGGGGCCGTCTTGGCCGCGCTCTCGGCGGCATGCCTGTTTTTCCTGCCCTTGTCTTTTACCCTGTTGCTGCTGGCCTATTTCTTGATTGCGATCGCGTATTCCTTATGGCTCAAGCGCATCGTCCTGCTGGATGTGATTGCGCTTTCCGGTCTTTACACATTGCGCCTGCTGGCCGGCGGCGCAGCCACCTCCACACCCATCTCCCACTGGCTGGCGGGGTTCTCCATTTTCCTTTTCTTTTCGCTGGCCATTGCCAAGCGGTACGCCGAGCTCGAGAACACAGTGCTCCAGGGTGCTGCCCCCCAAACTGGGCGTGGCTATAGGCTTTCCGACATCGACCAGATGCGGAGCTTCGGCACTGCCAGCGCTTTTGCCGCAGTCGTGGTTTTTGCCATCTATATCAGCGGTTCCGATGTTGCCGTGCTGTATCGCAAGCCGGGTATGCTCTGGCTGATCATGCCTTTGCTGATCCTTTGGCTGTGCAGGGTGTGGCTACTGGCCTCGCGCGGCGAGCTCAATGAAGATCCGGTGGCCTTCGCCATTACGGACGGGATTAGCCTGGGGATCGGCGCAGTGATTGCGGCGATTGCACTTTTGGCGCAGTAATGCGGTAAGGTGAATGGCTCCTCGGCCCTCCTTTCGTGCCGCCATCCAAACCCATCCCCTGGAAACGCGCATCGTAGCTCTGGAACCGGTGTCTGCGGATCGATTGCGCAGGATGCTGCTTTCAGCATGGTTTCAGCCTTGGCTGGGGTCCACCCGCTCCGATCGGTGATACTGATGACGTTCGCGGATTCCGAATGGAACTGGCCTGTTCGCCACCCAGGAGCCAAAAAGTGGCACGGCCGGAAAAGCGTTTACGACGATTACTTATGATGGAATTCCACATTTCGCGCAGCGCACGCCAGCGATATCAGTTTCCTGACACGCTTTTCTCATGGAATGGCAACGTCGTATTTGCCAGCATGCCGGCCTGTCGCGCGTTTGCGCATCGCATGAACCAGGTGCGCGATGCCGACAAGCATCCGGACCGCGCCGTTCACGCTGGCGCAATCTACGCCATGGGCATGATCGACGAAGCCAGCCATGTGCTGATGGCACGCTACCGGCAACAGTACGATGCCCAGGTGCTGGCGGACGCACTGACGTTTTTCGGAGAGCAGGTTGGCCCCGAGCAGGTGGACAAACTCCTGCTCGCCTTCGTCGAGTACTTTCCGGGCTCGGCCATCATCCGCGGAAACCAGTCACCGAAGGAGTGGCTCGCTGGTGCCACGAATGGCATGCCCCACCGCGAGGCGGCGCTGGAAGAGATGCTGCTGCTGTGGATGGCCAATCGCAATCCCGCCTTTCAGCCGTTCGCGGAGTTGTTTGAAGACAGGCCGCTTGCCGAGCGCACCGTTTATCGCCAGGTGACGCAGCACTTGCCGGGCTATTTTGCCACGCGTCCCCTGGTGCCGATGCCTGGGGCGGGACAAGTGAATCTCTTTGACCTGCTGCGCCGTCCCGCCACCAGCGCGCCCACTTCACTGCGTGATCAACTCGAGCTGTTGCGCACCCTGTGGAGGCCCTTGCTCGGCGACGCGCTCGATCGAAACCTCAGCATCGCCGGCGAGATCCTGCGCGAAGAAGAGCTGGCCATCTGGATGCAGTTCAATCCCGTTGCGGCGCACACGCGTTCCGCCGCGGAAGAGGCAGCGCGGCGTCGCCGCGAGCGCGGAGAGCAGCAGTGGCCCGCGGTCGCATCCACCGCCGAGGTCATCACTTTCGGCGATCCGGCGCATGAGTACGAGAAGTTCTCGCCGGATACGGCCTGGATGCCGACCACGGTGATGATCGCCAAGAGCACATGGGTGTGGCTGGCGCAGCTCTCGCGCTTCTACGGCCGGAACATCCGGTACGTTTCTGAAATTCCCGACGAAGAATTGGCCGCAATGGCGCGTCGCGGCATCAATACGCTCTGGCTGATCGGCATCTGGGAACGCAGTCGCGCGTCAAAAACCATCAAGCTGCTTTGCGGCAATCAGGACGCCGTCGCCTCGGCCTACTCGCTTTTCGACTACCGCTTTGCCGACGATCTCGGCGGAGAGCAGGCCTACATCAGCTTGCGCGATCGCGCCTATCGCCACGGAATCCGGCTCGCTTCGGACATGGTTCCAAACCACATGGGAATCGATTCGCCGTGGGTGGCGGAGCATCCTGAGTGGTTCATCTCGCGCTGGGAGTCGCCCTATCCTGCTTACACCTTCAATGGCCCCGATCTTTCCGCCGATTCGCGCGTCGAGATTCGTATCGACGACCATTACTACACCCAGTCCGACGCCGCCGTCGTCTTCCAGCGCCGTGACAAAGCCACCGGCGAGGTTCGCTACATTTACCACGGCAACGACGGCACCAGCTTTCCCTGGAACGACACCGCGCAGCTCGATTACCTGAACCCCGCCGTGCGCGAGCAGGTAATTCAAACCATCCTGCACGTGGCGCGGTTGTTTCCTGTCATCCGCTTTGACGCGGCCATGACCCTGGCCAAGCGCCATTTCCATCGCCTGTGGTTTCCCGGTCCCGGTTCCTCGGGCGCCATCCCTTCGCGGGCCGAATACGGCATGTCGCAGGCCGAGTTCGACCGCCTCATGCCCCACGAGTTCTGGCGCGAGGTAGTGGATCGCGTCGCCGCCGAGGTTCCCGGCACGCTGCTGCTGGCGGAAGCCTTCTGGCTCATGGAAGGCTACTTCGTCCGCACCCTGGGCATGCATCGCGTGTACAACTCGGCCTTCATGGTGATGACTCGCGACGAGGACAACGCCAAGTACCGCTCCGTCATCAAGAACACGCTTGAGTTCGATCCGGACATCATGAAACGCTACGTCAATTTCATGTCGAATCCCGACGAGCGCACCGCAATCGACCAGTTCGGCAAAGGGGACAAGGCTTTCGGCGTCACGGTGATGATGGCCACGCTGCCCGGCTTGCCCATGTTCGGCCACGGCCAGATCGAGGGCTTCACCGAGAAGTACGGCATGGAGTACCAGCGCCCGCGCTACGAGGAGAATCCCGATTCATGGATGCTGGAGCGGCACGATCGCGAAATCGCGCCGCTGCTCAAACGCCGCTGGCTTTTCGCGGAAAGCTATAACTTCCTTCTCTATGATTTCTTCCAGGATTCGGGCTCGGTGGACGAGAACGTCTTCGCCTACTCCAATCGCGTCAACGATCAGCGCGCGCTCGTGGTTTACAACAACGTCTACGGGCAGACCCGCGGGACCATACGCATTTCCGCAGCTTACGCCGACAAGGGCTCCGGCCATCTGCGTCAGCGCTCGCTGTGGGAAGGCCTCGGCTTGTCGGATGCCTCGTCTATCCTTACTTTCCGCGATTCACTCACCGGGCTGAACTTCCTGCGCCGCGCCAATGAAGTTGCCGAAAGCGGGCTGCGCCTGGAACTGCACGCATACCAGAGCCACGTCTTTCTTGATTGGCAGGAATTGCGGCCTACCGCGGAGAAACCGTGGGACCGCCTCTGCGATCATCTCGCCGGACGCGGCGTTCCCTCGCTCGACGACGCGTTGATAAACATGGAATTGCGGCCGGTGCACGATGCGCTGAGGGCGGCGCTGGATCCGGCCCTGATTCATTTACTCGCGGAGAATGCGGAGTCTCCTGCGGTTCCGGGCGCGTCCGCGCAAAAGGTCAACATCAAGGCGCAGAATGCCGCGTTCGATCGCCTCTGGGATGTCTCGGTCGCGCTTCTCGCACCGGCTTTGAATTCATACGTGCGTTTCCAGGGCGGGCGGCCAAATTACCACGCTGTGAAAGCCGAGGGGCTGGCGCCATCGTTCCGCAAAGTGCTGCGCGATGCCTCACGCCTGCCGGCGCTCGAACTTCTTTTCCCGTCGAAGTGGCCGGCCGGCACACGCCGCATCCTTCCTACTGAGAACCCGCAGCTTCCAGCCACTGCGCTCTGGGGTCCTATTGTTGCATGGTCTATTCTACGGATTCTGGCCGAGGCCGCGCTTGATTCTGACGCAACCACAAGCGATGCTGCAACTCAAACCTCGCTCGATCTGTTCGACCGGCTGCGCCTGCGTGAGCCATTGGCGCAGTCGTTTCACGCGCTCGGTCTCGAGGGCGAATCAGGCTGGCAGGCCGCCGCGCGCATCAAGGCTCTGCTGCTGGTCCAGAATGAGCAAGCGCGTCCGGCGGCTGCGCCAGCCCAAACGGAGGGAAGGGAAGCGCCGGTTCCAGGCAGTGAAGGCAGCGCCACCCCAGCGGAAGCAGCCGCCGAAGTCCCGGTTGAAGAGGCGGCCCCTGTTTCCGCGCCACCCGGATCGGTGCTTTTGATTCCGCCGGATCTGTGGTCCGACGCCGACGTTTGCTGGCTCACTGGGGCACACATCGCCAAGGGCCACACCTACCTCGTGCGCGAGTCCTTTGAAGAATTGCTCTGGTGGATTCAGCTTCCCGATCTTCTGCGCCTGGCCGCTATGCCTTCTCCATCGCGCGCCGATGCCGAAGCCATTTCGGAACGCATCCATCGCGCCCTGGTCGCGCTGGAACGGGCCGGCTACCAGCTCGATGGGCTTCTTGAACCTCAGCTCGCGAGGTCTCCGGAACAGGAACTGCGGACCCAGGCCGAAGTGCCTGAATCCCTCTCCAAGACCGGCAAAATCGCCGAGCCCGCGCCGGAGGATCTCCCTCTGCAGGAGCCGGTTGCCGCCAAGCCAGTTGGGCCGGCCAATCCCAAGGCATCGCGTAAGGATCATGAATGAAAGGCTGCTCGCCTGACAGCAGTAGAGGGCGCATCGACAGGCCGCGGACTGGCGCGTTCTCTCAGTCCGCCCCGAACCAATTGGCAAAAGCGCGGTAGAAGGCTGCAGCCGTTTCCGGGCCAATATCCTTGCCATCGCGGCACGGTTTTCTTCCGTTTACGAAAATGTGCCAGTAGAGTGTTGGCCCCAGGAGCAGCGCGATGGCTACTTCAATATCGAGATCGCGCCTCAAAACCCCGCGCTGGACGCCGCGCTCGAGGATCCGCCGGAGACATTGCCGCGGCGGTTCCATCACGTTGTGCCGCCAGGCGCTGCCGAATTCCGTGTGCACGGCGGAATAAGCGATCAGGGTTGGCATCATCTGCCTGCGCGCCTCTTCAAACTCGCCCGGCGGCTTGCGGCTGAGCACGATGGCGATGTCGCGCTCCAGGTCTCCAGTGTCCACGTCTTCCGGTTCTCCGTATAGCCCGTGGACCAGGAGCATGACTTCCATCAGCAGGGCTTCCTTGTCCGCCCAGTGCTTGTAGATGGTGGCCTTGCTCACGCCCGACGCGCGCGCAATCGCGTCCATGCTGGCCGCATCGATCCCGCGCTCCACAAACAGGGCGAGCGCGGCACGGATCACTTTTTCATGTGCTTCTTCGCTGCGCGGCCTCACCACGGCAACATCCTAAGCCTCAATCTTGCTGAACCGGTACGCCCCGAAGACCATCAACAGGCATCCCAGCACCGCCAGCACCACAAAATCCATCCGCGGATCGAACGCCGCCAGCGGTGATCCGAATGCATTCCGCATCCCGTCGATCCCGTATGACAGCGGATCGGCCTTGGTCACGTACTTCATCACTACGCCCAGCCCGGCCAACGGAAACAGGGCACCCGACAGGAAGTAAATCGGCATCACAAGGAAGTTCATGATCAGCTGGAACCCCTGCATATCCTGCAGCCCCGACCCGATCGCCATTCCCAGCGCCGCAAATAGAAACGCGATCATAACCATGAACACAAACGCCACTGGGATGAGCGCCAAATGCGCCGGCCGAAACCCTGCAATCAGGCAAATCACCATCACCAGCGTTCCCTGGATCACCGCCACCGTCGCCCCGCCCATCGTCTTCCCCGCCATGATCTGCATCCGCGAAACCGGCGCCACCAGCGTCTCTTTCAAAAACCCGAATTGCCGGTCCCACAACAGTCCCAGCCCCGAGAAAATCGACGAGAACAACACCGACATCCCAATCACGCCCGGCGCCAGGAACTGCAAATAGTTCCCCGCACCCGCGCGCTTGAACACCGGCCCCAGTCCGAACCCCAGCGCCAGCAGATACAGCAGCGGCTGGCCCAGCGAGGCCACAATCTGCGCTCGCGACCGCGTGTACCGTTTCAATTCCCGCAACCACAGAATGTAAATCGCGCTCATCCCTTACCTCCTGCCTTGCTGCCACATCTTGGCAAATTGTCGTAACTGATCGGCCGACCCCGCGCTCTCGTCGCGAATGGTCGAGCCCGTCAGCTTCAGAAATGCGTCCTCCAGCGTCTCCGTCCCGGTCGAGTCCTTGATCTCCCGCGGCGTCCCCTGCGCCACCAGCTTGCCGTGGTCGATCACCCCGATCCGGTGCGCCACGCGGTCCGCTTCGTCCATGTAGTGCGTGGTCAGCATCACCGTCACCCGCTCCGATTCGTTCACCCGCTTCACATGGCTCCAAAGCTGGTTGCGGCTCTGCGGGTCAAGACCAAGAGTAGGCTCGTCCAGAAAGAGAATCTTCGGTGTATGCAGGAATCCCCGCGCAATCTCCAGCCGCCGCTTCATGCCGCCGGAAAACTTCTTCACCTGCTCGTCCCGCCGCTCCCACAACTCGAAGAGAATCAGCAATTCTTCGGTCCGTTGCTTCCGCACCTTGTGCGGCACGTGGTACAGCACCCCGTGGATCTCCATGTTCTCTTTCGCCGTCAGATCGCCGTCCAGGCTGGGGTCCTGGAACACGATCCCAAAGCGCTTGCGCACCTCGTGCTGATGCGTCAATGGATCCAGCCCATCCAGCCGCATGCTCCCCGATGTGGGCTTGAGCAACGTCGTCAGCATTTTGATGGTGGTGGTTTTGCCCGCTCCATTCGGCCCCAGGAAAGCGAAAATCTCTCCCTGCGCCACATTGAACGTGATATCGTTCACGGCCGTAAACGAGCCAAAGGTCTTCACCAGGTTATTGACTTGAATCATTCCGATCGACCTCCCGAATAAGCCATTACAATACTAAACGGTTTAGTTCAGTATTGTCAAGAGGAAGCTATTTGCACCTCCTATAACCCGTCTAAAACCCGCCTGCGACCGCTTCGCCCCAATGGCCATGACCGCCTCTCCACGCCTCCGCAGGACACGCTACCATCGCAATCATGTTGGGCAATACGCATACACCGGGTAATACAAGAAAGACAATCACCGCGCCTTTGTTCCTCGCCTTCGCGATGACAATCCTCGCCGGCAGCGCCCTGCTCGCCATGCAGTCCCAATCGGGAATGTCTATGGTGCGGCCCGACGTGTTGGCCAGAACCGATGTCCAGTCGATCACCACGACGGACCTTTACGGGAATCCCTGCGACACGATGATGGGCAGCATGAAAGGTATGAACGTGATGGGCGAGAGCATGTCCGCCATGACCAATCACATGTGCATCACGCCCATGCGCCCTCCGCAGCCCGGAGATGAAGATCGTGCCCGCGCCCTGGTGAACCAGGTCCGGGCCGCAATCGAAAAGTACAAGGATTACAAGAAGGCGATTGCCGACGGCTACATCCAGGCCAACCCGGACGTCGACCAGCCTCAGTTCCATTTCACCAACGATGCCAACGCCAGATACGCCGAAGCCGTCTTCGATCCTACCCGCCCCACCTCGCTGCTCTACTTTCACACGGCGCACAAGCGCTTCGCTCTCGAAGGCGTCATGTTCACCGCTGCTCCCAACGCCACCGAGGACGAATTGAACCGGCGCATTCCTCTCAGCGTGGTTCGCTGGCATAAGCACACCAACTTCTGCGCGGCGCCTGAAAACAAGGTGAAGGAGTACTTTGGCGACCACCCAAAATCTGGCATGTTTGGCTCCATTCATACCCGGCAGGCCTGTGTTGCAGAGGGCGGAACCTTTCTTCCCGAGGTTTTCACGTGGATGATCCACGTCTTTCCTTACGAGAGCGACCTCAAGGATCAGTTCTCGATGAATGACGATATCAGCCACGTGCACTGACCGGTGCCGACCCTTTGTTCTCACAGCCCCTTTCGCGCCCGAAACTCCCGCACCACCTCCGCCGGATCGCGATGCTCTCCGTCCACTTCCTCGTTCATCTGCCGCATCTCCGCTGCGCTCACCTTGCCTGCCAGCGCATCCAGCGCCACGCTGATCCCCGGCCATCGTTGCAGGGTCTCATCGCGCACCAGCGGCACAGCCTGGTACGGCGGGAAATAGTGCCGGTCATCCTCAAGCACCGTCAATCCCAGCGCCGCAATCGGCCCATCGGTCGAGTTGGCCGCGATCATGTCCACCTGGTGCGCCTCCAGCGCGCGATACAGCAGCCCCAGGTCCATCGTTCGCGGCGGTCCGTCGAATTTCAGCCCATAAGCCGTGCTTAACCCCGGCAACCCATCCGGCCGCTGCTCGAATTCGTACCCCACGCCCAACTTCCATTGCAGCGTGTACGGTGCCGCCTGGCTTAGCGTGGTAAGGTGCAGCCGGCGCGCATCGTCCCCCCGCACCACCATCGCAAAGGTGTTCTCAAATCCCAGCGGCGGCCCCACGGTCACGTGATCCTCCTGCTCGTAGAGTCGCCGGACCGTCTGCAACACCTGCGCCGGATCTCGGTCCAGCGGCTGCTTCAGAATCGCCGTCAGCGCCGTCCCCGTATACTCCACGTACCCGTCGATCCGACCCGCCACCAGCGCCTGGTTGGCGATATAACTTCCCGCCAGATAGAAGCGCCGCTCCACTTTCAGCCCCGTCTTCGCCTCAATCTCCTGCGCCAGCAGCTCGCCCAGAACCACCTGCTCGGTAAAATTCTTCGCCCCAATAATCGGATGGTCTGGACGCGGCGGCCCGCACGCCGTCACCCACAGCAAGAAGGGAAGCAAAGCCAGGACCGACAAAACCCCTCGTCGGGAAGCATCAATTTCGCAATCGCTGGGTGCCCCTGGTCCCTCGCTTTTGGGGACCAGGGAAACTTGAAACCCCATCGTCCGGAACCTCACCCTCGCACCTTCAACCATCGCTCCGCCAACCCCAGCGCCCCATCCGCCGCCAGCGCCAGCAGCGCCGCCGGCACTGCCCCGGCCAGCACCAGCCGGTTATCCACGCTGGCAACGCCGCGAAAAATCAACTCCCCCAGCCCGCCCGCGCCCACCGCCGCCGCAATCGTCGCAATGCCCACGCAGGTCACCGTCGCCGTCCGCAGCCCCGCCAGGATGAACGAGGCCGCCAGCGGCAGCTCCACTTTGAACAATCTCTGCCGCCCCGTAAGCCCCAGCGCCCGCGCCACTTCGATCACCGCCGGATCGATCCCGCGAATCCCCGCATACGTGTTGCGCAGGATGGGCAGCAGCGCGTATGCCGTCAGCGCCACAATCGCGATCCGCGCCGCCCGCTCGCCCAGCCACGGCAGCGGCAGCAGAAACCCGAACATCGCCAGCGAGGGAATCGTCTGCAACACGTTGGCCACGCCGATCACCGGGTTCGCCCATCGCGGCCACCGCGTGAGCCAAATCCCCGCCGGCACGGCAATCGCAGTGGCAAACAGCATGGCCGCGCCCGTCAGCCACAGATGTTCCACCGTCAGCTCACCGATCTCCGATCCGTACTCCGCCAGAAAGCCGCTCACGCGCGACCCTCCAATTCGATCCGCGCCCCCCGATGAAACGCCCTCAGGTACGCGGCCACTTCAACCAGCTCCGATTGCTCAAACTCCTCCGCTGTCAAGTCCGCCGCCACCCGCCCCTCAGTCATCAGCACAATCCGGTCGCCCAGCAGCAGCGCCTCGTCCAGGTCGTGCGTAACCAGCAGCACCGTCACGCGCAATTGATCCAACAGTCCCCGAAGCATGTCCTGCATCTCCGCCCGCGTCAGCGGATCCAGAGCCCCGAACGGCTCGTCCATCAGCAGGATGTCCGGCTTGCCGGCGAGAGCCCGCGCCAGCCCCACTCGCTGCCGCTGTCCTCCGGAAAGCTGGTGCGGATACCGCCGCCGGAACTCCTCCGGTGCAAGGCCCACCATGCGCAGCAGCTCGTGCGAGCGGGCCTCGCGTTCTACACGCGGCCGTTCTTCTGCCTCCAGCACCAGGCCCACATTGCGTTCCACGGTGAAATGCGGAAACAGCCCGGTCTCCTGGATCACGTATCCCATCGAGCGCCGCAATGCAATCACGTCCCCGTCCGCGACCGATCGCCCCCGCACCCTCACCTCGCCCGAGGTCGGCTCAATCATTCGGTTCACGGTTCGCAGCAAAGTGGTTTTGCCCGCGCCGCTTCGCCCCAGAAGGGCAGTAACGGTGCGCTCCTCCAGTGCCAGTGACACGCCGTCCAGCAGCCGCCGTCCGGCCGCCTCATACCGCACATCGCGAAACTCAATCGTCGCGCCCATGCACCCTGGTTTATCAGTGTACGTGCGTCGCTCCGGATTCTGGCTGACTTGCTGAACCCGCTGACGGGCTGACCCGCTTCTCGCTTTGTCCTTCCCCCCCTCGCCCCGTAGAATCAATGGAGGGCGGCGCAGCCTTGTCCCGGCCCGTCCCCAAGGTACCGATGAGCGAGCAGCAGACTGGCAGTGCAACGCAGGCCCCGGCGGTCTCGATAGCCTGGATGAAAGTTGAGCGGGCGCGCCATCCCCAGCGGCCCTACCCCATGGACTTTTTTGACCGGATCTTCACCGATTTCAGCGAGATTCACGGGGATCGCGCCTTTGGCGACGATGAGGCGGTCATCTGCGGCATGGCTCGCTTCCCCCGGCCCGGCGCAATGGACCCCTCCAACGCCGAAGAGGTTCTCGTTATCGGCATTCGCAAGGGCGGCGCCACCCGCGAACGCATCCGCCGCAATTTCGGCATGCCCAACCCCGAGGGCTATCGCAAGGCCCTGCGCTGCATGAAGCTGGCGGAAAAGTTTCGTCGCCCGGTCATCGCCCTCATTGACGTCACTGCGGCCTATCCCGGCCTCGGCGCAGAGGAGCGCGGGCAAGCGGAAGCCATCGCCCGAAACCTGCGCGAGATGGCACGTCTCCGCGTCCCCTCCATTTCCGTCATCACCGGTGAAGGCGGCTCCGGCGGCGCCCTCGGCCTGGCCGTCTCCAGCCGCGTGCTGATCCTCGAAAACGCCATCTACTCCGTCATTCCGCCGGAAGGCGCCGCCGCCATCATGTGGCGCGACTCGGTTCACAAGCAGCTCGCGGCCGACGCTCTCCGCATCTCCGCCAGGGACGCATTGGAGCTTGGCTGTGTCGACGAGATCATTCCTGAACCCGCTGAGGGTGCCCACGCCGACCCCGACGCCACCGCCATAATCCTCGCCGAAACTCTTCGCCGCCATCTCGACGAGCTTCAGGCCATGCCCGTCGACGCCATGGTTGCCGCTCGCCTGGCCAAGTTCCGTAACATCGCGCAGTTTTACACCCAGCCCTGATCGGCGCATCGCCTGACGGGCGCATCGGACTCCTCATGCGGCTTTCCTTAAGCGGTTTCCTGCTTCATTCACGGTCCATGCGTCTTCATCGCGCAAGGCGGTGCCGGTGACTGCCCCCAACCAACCGGACAGCCGCCTGCGTGCCTACGGCCAATTCCTGGTCGCGCTCTTTTATTTCTTCCTCGTCTCGCCGCTCTCCCGTCACGCCGCCCAACGCCTGGTAAATGACCAATGGTCCCCTTTGGTCGAACAGGCCATTCTCGCTTTCCTGCTTGTCTTCGGATTCGCGGGATTTGGTTTCACCCTCAACCGCCGCCAGCATCCCATCGCCGATCAGGGCCTGCCATCCCGTCCCGGCTGGCCGCGCGAATTCGCGCTCGGACTCTCCATTGGCTGGGGCATGGCTGTTATCTGCGCCGTCGCCATGGCCCTGTTTGGCGGCATCGTCATCAGCTTCTCGTTCGCCCTCGTCAACTGGGGATGGTTCCTCGCGGACGCCGCATACTTTGCCCTCGCTGCATTGGTGGTCGAGGTCGCTTTTCGCGGCTACGCCTTCCAACGCTTTGCCCGCGCCACTGGCTCCGCCGGCGCTGTTTTCGGCTTCTCGCTCCTCTACGGCTTCCTTGAGAGCATGCGCCCCGGCGCCACCCATTCCAGCGCCGCCGTCGCTTTTGTTCTTGCTGTCCTGCTGTCCACCGCCTATCTCCGCACTCGCGCTCTCTGGGTCGGTTGGGGCCTCAACTTCGGATGGCTGGCCAGCCGCGCCCTCCTCTTTGGCCTCACCGTTCGCGGAAACAGCTCCAACTCTCCCATCCTTCAAGGCGACCCCACAGGTCCCTTCTGGCTCACCGGAGGAGGCTACGGTCTCGACGCAAGCTGGTTCGCCTTAATCGTCATCCTGCTCGCGCTGCCCGTCCTTTACCGCGCCACCCGCGACCTGGACTACCGCTTCAACGCCCCTGTCCTGATTCCCGCGGGCATTCCCGTCGATCTCGATGCCGCGGCCCGGCAACAGCATGAAGCCGCCATGGGAGCGTCTGAACCCGCCGCGCCCACTCTCGTCCAGATCGCCGCCTTCACCGACCCTCCCGCCCAATCTGCTCCCGCGCCCGTTCCCGAGACCGCCTCCGAATACCCCCACCCCGAGACAGGCAACGAATCCCACTGACCGGGATTCCCAATATGTACCGCGACGGGATCCAATAACCGCGGCGAAAGGCGGTACGGGGCCTTACCCAAATGCGTTCGAACCGGCTTCGCAGGATACAACTCTGAGGGGTATAACCGCTGAACCGTCCTGCGCCTCTAAAGACAGCATTCTTGGTCCGTTTCTTCGTATCGTTCGGGGCTCCGCGCACCTCCGGCTTGTACCGCGGTTGAGCCGGATCAAATCGATTTCGATTTTTGCTCTTGCTTCGCTTCGTTCGGTGCGCCATCCTTGATGGCATCCATGGGAGGATTCCCCATGTCGGCTCCTAATTCGGCATACGCCCTTACTTCCGTCTCGGTGCCTCTTCGTCTCGCCTTTTGTGCGGCAGTCGTCATATTGCTCGCCGCTCCCTCGGCGCGTGGCCAGGCCATCACCATTGACACCCATGGCAATGCCTCCAGTTCCGCCGCAACGGTCGACCGCCGCTTCACCCAGATCCAGCCCACCAGCATTGAGCTTCCTAAAGGCGCAATGGATCCCCGTTCCAAAACCGCCCTCATCCGTTCCCTCGTGGGCGAGCAGGGCTGGGCCATGCGACCCTTCCCCAGGGGCCACAGGGGACTTACGCTGATGGCCAATGGCAAGCTCGACCCCGCCGGCGAGGCCTACCTCGACATGGTCACCACCAATGGCCTTTCCGCTAAGCCCGGCGATGCCGTCGCCATCACCGATATCAAATTCGATCACGACAAGCTGGTCCTGAGCCTCAACGGCGGTCCTGACGCAAAACACCGCTTCCTGCAGCACATCGAACTCGGCACCGGGCCCATGATGACCCCCGTAGTCCCCACCGACACTGAAAACGATCCCCAGGGCGCGCACGTCACCCTCACCTTCAAAGGCCGCATGCCTGCGGTCACTGATGTTCAGGTCAAGGCTCTCCTGGCGCCGCTCATCTCCTTCGACCTGAAGACCCCCGTCCAGGCCTTCACCGACACCCTTCCCAAACCTCTCAAGGATGCCATCCTCAATCACCGGGTAATGGTCGGAATGACCACCAATATGGTCATGTTCGCCCTCGGACAGCCCGACCAGAGAGTCCGCGAGATGGACGGCCAGATGCCCTTCGAGGAGTGGATCTACGGCAAGCCGCCCGACCCCGTCCAGTTTGTCCGCATCAATGGCAACCGCGTCATCCGCGTCGAGATCGCCAAGGTCGGCGAACCCCCGCAGATCTTCACCCAGGACGAGGTCGACCCTCTGATGCGCGCCAGCGGTACCCCGATCGCACCGGTGTCCAACACCAAAACCATCGCCATGGGGGACGCTCACCCCAACCCCGATAGCCAGGCGCCCGAAGCGCCGCCCTCCCTTCGAAACGCTGGCGAGACCCTCCCTCAGGACGATCCCAAGAACGACTCAGGGCAGGGAACCATGCGCCCCGTCGAGTTCCCCCAGCAAAAACCGGACGATTACCCCGACGCAACCAACCTTCCGCGCGCACCCCAGCCCGACAACTCCGTCAAGCCCGACGCCGGCAATAAACCAGCTGACACCCAGCAGCCTGGCCAGAGCCAGCAGCCTGGCCAAAGCCAGCAGGATAAGTCCACCCCACCGAAACCCGCCGACAACCCGCCTGCGCAATCGCCGCCCGCCCAACCGCCCGCTCCCACCCCTCAGCCGAATTCACAATGAAGCTGAAGGCCGACCCCTGGCCCCTGACCCCTGACCCCGGACCACTGACAACTCGCCATGTTGTACACTGAATCCAGCGAGTCGAACTCCCTCCCGTTTCGTCCCCGATTCAGCAGAGAGTCCCGTACCGCGCCGTCGAAGCCGCGTGGCGCATCGCCGCGCGTGAGCCCCAGACAACCACAAAGGAGAACCACCTACCATGGCCAAGATCGCAAAAACCGGCGACCGCAAGAAGATGATGGACACCACTAAGTCCACTGACTGCCCCAAATGCTCCAAGCCCACTCGCATCGTAAAGCGCGTCAAGGACCGCGAGCGCGGCATCCCAGGCGGTGTCTATATCTCGTGCTCAGCCTGCGACTTCTACGAGAAGCTCTAAAGCTCAACTTTAGGGTTGGGGATTTGCAAGCGCATGGACCCGGCGCCCATCGGGCCTTTTCAAGCAGCAGCCTCGCCGTTCCAGTCGAGCGCGAACAGCAGGGTACGGATTGCCAGGGATTCTTTTCTTGAATTGACTCTGCGTCCCGTCTCTGATGTTTGAGGGAGCTTGGCTTGTGGCGAGCCTATTGCTCTTCGGTCTGGGTGATCAGATAGCGCTCATATCCGATCTCTCTGATCTGGTGGACCTGCGCTTCCAGCCAATCGACGTGGCCCTCTTCATCTCTCAGCAGCTTCATAAACAGGTCGCGAGAGCCGTTGTCGCTGTTTTCCACGCAGACCTGTATGGATTCGTTGTACGAGGCAACCGCCCCATGTTCCAGATCCAGATCGGACTCGATCATTTCTTTCACCGATTTGCCAATCGTCAGCGACATCGGTTCCATCTTCGGCGTGCCATCGAGGAACAGGATGCGCTCCATCAGCATCTCGGCATGCTTCATCTCGTCAATCGATTGCTTCTTAATGTATTTCGAGTACTTTTTGTAACCCCAGTTTTCCGACATTTCGGCATGCAGAAAATACTGGTTGATCGCCGTCAATTCGTCGCCGAGAGCCCGATTCAGATGCTCAAGAACCTTCGGGTTGCCTTTCATGGAGCCCTCCTCTCGTTAAAACCATTCCACTCGACGTAAGTGGCCGCATCGAAGTCTATCACCTTCGTCTGTCAGAGCAATCGCCCCGGGGTTTTGGGCTCGTCCATCAGCCTTCCAGCGCCGCCGCCATCTCCTCCAGCACCCGCTCCGCCGCCTCCGCGGGATCCACCGCCTGTGTGATCGGCCGCCCCACCACCAGGTAGCTCGCACCCGCGCGCAGCGCTTCCCCCGGCGTGGCAATCCGCTTCTGGTCGCCCGCGCCCGCTCCCGCCGGCCGGATTCCCGGCACCACCAGCGTCCCGCCCGGCCCCGTCATCCCCCGCAGCGCCTGCACCTCGTTCGGCGAGCACACGAACCCCCGGATTCCCGCGTTCATTCCCATCCGCGCCAGCAGTTCCACCTGGGTTCCCGGCTCGCGGTGCACGCCCACAGCCTTCAATTGCATCTCGTCCATGCTGGTCAGCACCGTTACCGCCAGCAGCTCCGTAGGATTCGCCACCCCGCTCAGCGCGTCATGGGCCGCCGCCAGCATGGCCGGGCCCCCGGCCGCGTGCACCGTCAGCATGCGCGCGCCCAGCGTCGCCGCAGACCGTACCGCCCCGGCAACTGTATTGGGAATATCCATCAGCTTCAGATCCAGGAAAACCTGGTAATCGCGCCGCAGTAGCGGTTCCAGCACCGCCGGCCCCGCAGCCACAAACAGTTCCAGTCCCACCTTGAACCAGGAGCAGGTGTCGTCCAGCCGCTCCACCAGCACGGATGCCGCGGCAGCGTCGGCCACGTCCAGGGCCACAATCAGCCGTTCCCGCGCCGCGTCGTGCGGGTCCATTTTCCGCTGGCTCTGAGCGTTATTGTTGGCAATCGGTTGTGTGCTCGCCATATCTCCATCGTAGGACAAAAAGCTTTCTCCAGGCTGGTGGAAAAGCCGCCAGATTCTAACCATGCCTCGTTCTTGCCCTTGCTTTGCCTCCCTGTTCCTTCTGTCATTCCCCGCCGCGGCGGGGAATCTGCTTTTCGGCTGTCCAAGTCTCTTGCGGGTGCCCCATCCTAAGCGCGTTCTTTGCGCTTAGGATGGGACGACGAGCCCCTGTCCAACTCCCTCCACTATCCTTGAACTGGCCCCCTTCGCGCCCACCCGCCAAGCGGGCCTTACGATGAGGAGACTTCAGATTCTGAAAACGGCTCTAAGCTGCGCCTTGCTGCTGCTTCTCGGCTGCGGCGCAGCCCCCGCCTTTGCCGCCGATACCTACACCAATCCCCTCAATCGCGATCCCCTGGTCCGTCAGGCCTTTCAGCACTTCTACGATCTCGATTATCCCGGCGCAATCCAACTCTTTCAGCGCGTCCTTCAGGCCCATCCCGGCGATCCTCAGGCCACCGCCCTCCTGCTTGAAGCCAACGTCTTTCAGGAGCTCTATCGCCAGGACCTCCTCGATACCACCTTCTACGCCAACGACGGATTCCTCACCGGCAAACACGCCACCCAGGAGGATCCCGTAGTCCGCAGCCAAATCTTCGCCCTGGCCGACGACGCCGTCCGCGAGGCCGACGCGCGCCTCAGCCGCAATCCCAACGACGTCGACGCACTCTATGCCCGCGGCTGGGTCCGCGCGCTTCGTTGCACCTACGTCGCCATGGTGGAGCGCGCTTACGGCGCCGGTTTCCGCCTCGCCACCAAGGCCAGGGACGACGAGCAGCGCGTCCTCCAGCTCGATCCCGACTACGCCGACGCCAAGCTCGTGGTGGGTGTCTACGATTACGTCGTCGGCGCGCTGCCTCTGCCGTTCAAAATCCTCATCGGTTTTGCCGGCATCACCGGCTCCAAAGCGCAGGGCATGAAGCTGCTGTGGGACGCCGCCAACCAAGGAGTCGCCAGCAGCGTTGAAGCCCGCACCGTAATTGCCCTGTTCCTCCGCCGCGAAGGCAAATATCCGCAGGCCATCCAGGTCGTCCGCGGCCTTGAAGCCGAATACCCCCACGACTATCTCTTCGCGCTCGAAGAAGCCAACCTGCGCAAGGATGACGGCGAGGGCATGGCCGCGGTTTCGAGCTACCAGGCCATCGTGGCCAACGCGCAAAAGCCCGGCTACTACGCGTCCACTCAACTCGAACTCACTTACTTCGGTCTCGGCGACGCCCTCCGCGGCCAGCGCCACTACGCTGAAGCGGCCCAGGCCTACGAGCGCGCGGCCTACACCCAGTACGTGGGCCCGGAACTCAAAATCCGCTCCATGCTCGATGCCGGCCAGTGCCGCGACCTCACGGGGGAGCGCCGGCAAGCGCTTCAGGACTACCAGATGGCCATCGACGCCGGCCCCAACACTTCCCGCGCCGGCCAGGCCCGCCGCTACCTCCGTTCCCCCTACACCGGCGCGTAAGCACAGCCGGCAGGCCTCAAGCCTCAGTTTTCACCTCAGCCGTCAGTGGTCAGCCGGTGCGCAGGTGACCCATTCATAGATTCCAAGATCGACACCAGTGCAAGAAGGGCTGCGCGATCGACACCAGTGCACGAAGGGCTATGCGATCGACCCCAGTGCACGAAAGGCTGTGTGATCAACACCAGTGCACGAAGGGCTGTGCCCCGTTCATCGCAGCTTTATCGCGATGAGCGGGCGTTCGCCGGGTGCCAAAGAACCTGCCCCAAGGGTAAACTTCCATCCGGCGCCAACCCGCGTGAGCGGGCGACAGACGCTAGCCCCAGGCGCAAGCCTGGGGTAAACAGGCCACGATTTCACCCCACAGCCCCGTAGGGGCGTAAGAACCGGAGGCGAACACCGCTGCGATCAGGAGATAATCTTCTCCCCGTCATCACTACGGTGCCTCCAGCACCGTCACCGCAAACGGAGCCAACTTGAGCTCCGCGCCGTCGGCCCTCCCCGAACGAGGCGCATCTTCGCCTGACGCCTCATCCACCGTCCACGTGGCGCCTCCGGCCAGGCCGACCTGAAGCTTCACAATCTTCTCCGTATTCGTCTTATTCACGAGCAGCACCTTGCGCCCTTCCGGCGTGATAAAACCCTGGATGGCGACCTCCGAGCTGTCGGATTCGGCTGGCCCCACCACCTTATCGCCGGGATGGAAGTTGTCCTTGATCAACTTCAGCGCCCAATAACGCGCATTGGGCTTGGCCGTCGTCCAATCCATCATGGTCACGCTGGGAAACTGCGAAGGATACCCCACCAGTTGCGATTCCCCAACCACGTCCACTCCGAGCTTCGTGAATTCGAGGTAGAGGTACGCGTAGAGCGCGCCGGCAGCGTTCCAGTAGCGTTGCGGGATACGCGCCGGCATGGCCAGCTGGCTGGCGGTCTCTCGATTGTCATTAGGCAGAATCACGCCCAGCTCGTCGGTATTCACCTTCGTCGCCGGAGAAAGGCGGTCGCGAATTGCCAGAATGTAGCGCGTCGCGGCCAGGAATCCGTCGGCTTGGTCGAAGAATGTGTATTGCCAGGTGTCGGGTGTCTCGCCCGCCTCCGGGGTCGCATAAAAGTGGAACGAGATGTAGTCGAGTGGAATGCCCGGTTTGTGATTCGCAGGATTCAGGAAGTACTCGAAAAAGCGCGGGTTGTCCCTTGGCGCAGCCAGCGCCAGCCCCATGAATCTGGTTTGCGGGCTCACCTGCCGGATCGCGCTGACGATCGCGTCGTAGCGCACGGTGTAGTCCTCCGGCGTGGTCGAGTGCTCCGCTTCCACTTCATTCAGCACCTCCCAGATGGGAATCGCGTAGTGATAACCCGATTCATGGCGGCGGCCGGCTTCATCGGTAAACCCTCCCTGCGTATACCAGCTCACCAGGCGCGCATAGTAGTCGCCCAGCTCCTTGCCCGATGGATCGCGCAGCTCGGTCCCCTGCGTGTAATCCCAGTCAACCTGCCCCGGATCGGCCGGATACGCCACCGGTTTGGCAGTCTTGAACATCCACGCCGGAATCGTACTGAAGTTGATGACCATTCGGTGGCCGCTGGTAGCAGCAAAAAAGTCCAGCGTCACCGGGTCTATCGAGCTGAAGTCCCAGCTGGTCTTGCCTCCCGCGGGCGGCTCCAGCTCAGCCACAGCCGCCTTGGGGTAGGGAAGCCACGGAACATAGCGAACATAGTCGGCGCCCAGCGCCTTCACCGCGGCGAACGAAGCATCGTGGATTGCCGCGCCGCGATAAAGCATGGGATTGACGACCACCTGCAACGTGGGCGTGGAGCGGGAGACGAGCAGCACAGTGTTCCAGTCGATCCGGGTTTGCTGGGCGTGGAGGCTGAGGAATGACAGGGCGATCAGGGCGGCTGTGGTCCCAACGATTGCACGCGGTTTCATGAACGCTCCAGGAAAGCGGAAGCAATCATAGTCGCCTTGCGTCGCGACGGCAACGGAAGCGACGAACCTCCGTGAAACTCAGGCCGGCGGCCCGCTCATCGATTTGAACGTCAGCACACACTCACCAGGGGCTGTGCCCCGTTCATCGCGCTTTTTGCGATGAGCGGGCGTCGCTTTTGCCCTTGCTTTTCTTTCTGTCATTCCCCGCAGAGAATCTGCTGTTCTGCCGCCACAAACCGCAGAACGTCCGCCCGGGCTCCGAAATCTCAGCAAGACGTCTGAAATCTCGCGCTTTCACCCCAGGGCTGCAATTCAATGAGACTCCCGGAACCTAACGTTTGCCAGTACTAATCCTCGCTCTTGCCCAGACGACTGGTCTGGCAGGCCTGGAAGCCGGCCTGGATTCTGGATCAGCGGGAGTCACGACAGGGCAGCCTGGCTGGAGAGTTTATTTGAGCCGGGCACGCACTCTGGCCGACAAACGACATATTGCTGCGGATCCTCCACGATCCGCTGCAGAGTCTCCAAGGATTCGACACAGTAGAAGCCATCGTTGATGCGCTCGTCGAAGGTCCACTGTGCCTGAAGTACCTCCCGGACTGCGTGCCGGCCCAACCGATCCACATCAAGCTGTTTTCGCGGTTTGCCAAGCACTCCAAACAGGCTGCAGGTTCCATGTTCATAGAGATGATGAAAGGCGTTGTCGATGTGAATGGAGCCAAGGTTGGCGAGAAACATACTGGAGTACATGGGGTCGGGATCGATCATGAACGCCGGAAGAAGGTTGCAGCGATCCAGGATCTCACCCGCCGCAACCACGGCGCGGAGGACGAGCATCGGCAGCCGTGTAAGGAACCGAACTTCGCGCTCGATGTGGCTTGGCCGGCCGGAACGGCCTTCGCTGACAGCTTCGGCGATGCGATCCACGCATTCGTCGAAGGAGAGCTCCTGAGGGAATGCGAGCTTGACAGTAGACAGCGGAGCGCCTTCCTCATAGCGCGTCTTGACCGCGAAGGACAGGAACACGCCGCGGCGCTGATAAATGCGGCCACCGGAGACGAACCGATTCAGGCCCGCCCGCTCATGGAGTAACCGGGCGCTGGCGTAGAGAACGAGATGGAAAAGCGTGGCCTGAGGCCGCGCCCCGCGGCCCCGGTTGTAGTCGCGCAGCCAGTTCCGTGCCCTGCCGACGTCCCATCGCGTCGTGTGATAGACGACGGAGTGGTTTCGTCCCGGCATGATGAGGGGCATCATGCGGCGAATGGGATCAAGGTTTGGCACCGGCTCGCCATCGCACCTGTGAAAAAGCGGCATACGTCTCTCCTTGGTTGGTTCCGACCGGATCCGGCGCCTGCTCCCGAAGCCCAAGGGGACAGAGTGCGGCACGATCGCAGCCAATTCCTGAAAACCGCATCCGCGGCGGTGCGAAGTTGGTGCTCGCTGGGCCGCGCCGTCAAGAAAAAGCGGAGACCTCCGCAGCATTCTTCGACCACCGTGTCGAGAATTGATCGGACCCAGATTTCGATTCGATCTTGTGAATGAAATCATAATCCGATTTCTACGCTCCACCCGGATTGCGTTTGGGCGCGATGCTCATTGGCGGTCACACGGATGTATCGGCTTGTGGGAGCGAAGGAGACGATGGCTCCCGATCTGCGGGAAAAGGCGATGTTCCTGATGATGATTCTCATTGAGCAGAACGAACGAGAAGGCTGGATTGAAAAGCGTGGTTCGGCCGGCAAGAAATGGATGGGAGGCTTCCGCGATGCCGCGTTGGGCAAAGCCACGAATCAGGGTGAGTGTCCCGGCGAGAAGCAAGGGCAGAATCCACACCAGAAAAAGATCGCGCAGGGAGAATGCCCGCAAGAGAATGCTGTAGATCAGGAAGAGAAATGCGTACTCGGTGCAGATGAGTTTTCGTTGCGTTGCGGAACCATACTTGAGAGCCGAGACAGGAATCAGGATCGTGTACAGCAACGATCCGCAGGCGAGCCAGACGAAGCGCAGGAGCCGTACGATGGGGCGGAAAAGTGAGTGGTGATGGTCAGGATCGCGTGGATCACCTGGATTTCGATGATGGCGTAGACGCAGAACCCGGTAGGAGGAAAACGAGATCAGGAGGGTCGCCCCCAACAAGACAGAGACAACCCAGTTCCAGCGGCGGCTGGAAAGCAGCAACCCGTGCATTCCCTCCTGCAGCAGCAGCGGAAATGAGTAGAGCGCGACAGTACTAATAAGGAATCCGGCCGCGAACGTGGTGACAGACGGAAGAGCGAGTGCCAAAATGCTTGTCGAGAAGCCGACCGCAGCCAGAGTCACGAAGATCGCGAATTCCGGGAAACGCCTGCCGGCATCGAGTCTTCCCGTAGCTTCGATCTCCCCCGGCGTTTTCTCCATCGGATGATCGCGAATGCGAAGGGTCTCGAGAACACCCTCGCTGTCGTCGGCTTCCACATGGACCGGCCGGAATATCAAGCTATAGACAATCCAGGCGAGTCCCGCTCCCGCCGCAACGTCGACAGCCGCGTGACGCTTGGTAAGGAGCGCCGAAGCGATCACCACCAACGTCCAGGTCCAAAGCGCATATCGGGGAAATGCGGTTTTTATGCGCCGCAGGACGCACAGGGCACAATAGAGCGAAAGGGACGCATGGAGCGATGGGCACGCGTTCCTGGGCCGATCAATGGCCAGCAAGCCACGCAGCAGTGGATGCGTGTATGAGGTGGAGATTGCCGTGGGCCAGAAGAAGAACGCCACGCAGGATGTAAAGACAATGAGCCCAAATCCGAAAGCTACGTCCCGGAATTCCTGCGCGTCGTTGGTGACCAAAAGCGGCGTGAACAACAGCAGATAGAAGGAGAAGTAAGGCACAACGAAGATCGGAGCAAATGGAATCGCGCGATCGACGGCGGTGACGGGCATGGGTAGGGGGCTGAAGACCGAAGAGTGCAGGGTGGCGAAGTATAGAGCCAGGATCTCGGCGGTCAAAAGCACCGCTAAAGCCGCCTTCTCGCGGGAAAAACTCATACCCGCCGATTGTAGCAACCTGCTGGATCTTTCATAGTTCATCCCTGACGGGCTCATACCAATTGCAGGGCGATTTGAGCGATGAACGCTGTTGGTATCTTCATGTCGCCAAGCATCCGCTGATCTGGTTGAGCACGAACCAAGTGTGACCATATCAACTCACAACCCTGCTCCTCCGATCCCCAATACCTCGTCCCTTATCCCTTATCCCTTCTCCCTGCCGTGGAACCTCCACCCTCCCCGCGCCGTATCATCACTTTGAGAGCAGTGGAGGCTCGAACATGCCAGTCTTTTGTTATCGCTGCGGATCGGGGTTGCCGTCCACGGCGCGCTTCTGCTCCAATTGCGGATCAACCGTGAACGTGGCCGCGCCGGCCACCAGCCGCCCGCTTGTCCGCCCCCATGTCGGCCGCCAGATCGCCGGCGTCTGCATCGCCCTCGCCCAGACTTACGGCTGGGACGTCGCCATCGTCCGCATCTTCACCGTCCTGGGATTCTTCTTCTCCGGCGGCCTCGTCGGCGTCGCCTATCTGGCCGGCTGGATCGGCATCCCCGAAGAGCCGTTTCCCATGCCCGGGACGCCCCCGCAGCCGTGAGCGCCGCCTACACAAACGCCGGCGCCACTTTGAATTACGAGGATACCGGCGAGGGAACCCCCGTCGTCTTCCTCCATCCCACGCCTCTGGACCATCGCTACTGGCTTCCCATGATCGCCCAGCTCCCCGACGTGCGCGCCATCACGCCGGTGCGCGCAATCTTGCCGGATTTTCGCGGCCACGGCGCCTCCGAGCTCGGAGCCAATCTGTCCATGAGTGGCTTTGCGCGCGTGTCCGACGCCCCGGTGCTCTCCATGGGCCAGCTTGCCGCGGACGTGCTCGCCCTCCTCGACCTTTTGAAGATTGAAAAAGCCGTGTTCACCGGCTGCTCCATCGGCGGTTACGTCCTCCTGGAGCTTTGGCGCCGCGCCCCCGAGCGCATGCAGGCGCTGGCCTTCATCTGCTCCAAGCCGCAGGCCGATGGCGAAACAGCTCTGGCCAAGCGCGCCGAGAACATCGCCCGGGTACGCGCCGAAGGCGCAAGCGGCTTTCTTGACGCCATGGCCAACACGCTCCCCGGCGCAAGCTCGCGCGCGCAACGCCCAGAGCTGGTGCATGACGTCCGCGCCACCATGACCCTGACGGCGGAGGCGGTCGTCGCAGTTCAGGCTGGCCTGGCCGCGCGGCCCGACTCGCTGCCCACCGTGGCCACCATCGATGTCCCGGTGCTGGCCGTCGCCGGCGGCGAAGACTTGAGCATCGCGCCATCCGACATGGCCGCGTTTCAGAACGCCTCCGGCGGCTGCGCGTGGCATCTTCTCCCCGACGCCGGCCACCTTGCCGCCTTCGAGCAGCCGGAGAGCGTGGCCGAGATTCTTGCCTCCTGGCTGAAGAGCTTTTGACGCCCGCTTCCGGCGGCACTGCCCCAGCTCCAGCTAGAGGTCGCGCCGGGGCGCAGAAAAAGCGAATACTTAGCAATCTCGATTTGGGAATAGCGCGCAACCTGGCCCGGATCGTCTCAGACGGGTGCAACAACCCACCCCGGATCGTCTCAACCGTAGATTGGCTACATCCTTTCGACATTATGTTTCTATAAAATATGCACTTACCAGCCCAAGACGTAGGCAAACATCAGCGGCGCCACAATCGACGCGTCCGACTCGACAATGAACTTTGGCGTCTTCTCACCCAGCTTGCCCCAGGTAATCTTCTCGTTCGGCACCGCGCCCGAGTACGACCCGTAACTGGTAGTAGAATCACTGATCTGGCAAAAGTAAGCCCACAGCGGCACGTTGTCGCGCTGCAAGTCCTGGTGCAGCATCGGCACCACGCAGATGGGAAAATCGCCGGCAATCCCTCCCCCAATCTGGAAGAAACCAAGTGGCGTATTTTCAGTGGTTTGCGTGTACCACTCCGCCAGCTCCATCATGTACTCGATCCCCGTCCGCACCGTGTGTACGTTGTTGACATCCTTGGAGATACAGTGCCCCGCGTACATGTTGCCGAGGGTGGCGTCTTCCCAGCCGGGGACGAACATGGGAAGGTTCTTCTGGGCGGCGGCCAGCAGCCAGGAGTTCCTGGGATCGATTTGGTAGGACTTCTCTAACTGCCCTGAAAGCAATATCTTATACATGAATTGGTGGGGGAAGAAGCGCTCGCCGGCACGGTCGGCCTTCACCCACTCCTCCAGCACCTCGTTCTCGATGCGGCGCATGGCCTCCATCTCGGGAATGCAGGTGTCGGTGACGCGGTTCATGTGCCGCGAGAGCAGGGCGGCCTCGTCAGCGGGGGTCAGGTCGCGGTAATGGGGCACGCGCTCGTAATAATCGTGAGCTACCAGGTTGAAGACGTCCTCCTCCAGGTTGGCGCCGGTGCAGCAGATGCCGTGGACCTTGTCCTGGCGAATCATTTCGGCGAGGGACAGGCCGAGCTCCGCGGTGGACATGGCGCCGGCGATGGTCATGAACATCTTGCCGTCGGAGTTGAGGTGGTCGACGTAGGCCTGGGCGGCGTCAATGAGGGCGGCGGCGTTGAAATGACGGTAGTGGTTCTTGATGAATTTGGTGATTTCGGACATAACAGTTTCCTCACTCTGGTGGAGCGGTGATTTCCGTTGAAATTGGTAACGGATGGTCTCCCGCGGATTTTCCTTCCTCACGCGAGAGGCAGCGGGCGCGCTCCTGAGGGCACACCGGTCGGAACTGCTGGTAAATAACCTACCACAGCGGTTGCGTGGGAATGTAAATAGCGGTGCGGAAAAGAAGCTGGATATTTCCTGGCCCAATGGCGTCTATCGCTTCCCCGGTCCCTCTGCCGCGGCGGACGAGGGACCGGAGGCACCCTCATTTTTGGTTTGGAAAGCGTGAAGTTGATATCGGATCGCTAGCAACTCGCTCGGAACGGAAAGCAGGCCGTGGAAGCTCATCCTTCCACGGCCCGGCTTTTTGTCTTGACGGATTCCTGATAATCCTCTGAACGCGGATGACGGTCTTATTGACTGCCTTGGCGGACCGGTTTACTCGGCGCACGTCAGGCGACCCCGGTGTGTATCGAATCCGCCCAACGGGTGGCGAGGCAGAGCAGGTTGCCGATCTAAAGGGATTCCACCAGGCAGGATGCCGGATCAACGTGCAGGCCGCTCGCTTTCCGCGACATTACGGCTGCAGGAC
>CAWBIG010000196.1:0-3939 GCA_963788435.1 uncultured Acidobacteriota bacterium
CACGATGGTGTCGTTCATTGAGTAGCCAATCAGGGTCAGGATGGCCGCCACCACCGTCAGGCTGATCTCCTGGCCGGTCAACGCGAATGCCCCCACAGTGATCAGCGTGTCATGAAAGCAAGCCACCACCGCCGCCACGCCGTAAATGAGCTGGAACCGGAACCAAAGGTACACCAGCATCCCGGCCAGCGAGAGCAGAGTGGCCTGTATCGCCTTCTGCTGCAATTGTTTGCCCACAGTCGGGCCTACAACCGATAACTGCACATCTTTGTTCGGGTCAAATGGGTTCGCGCTGTAGTGCTGCTCCAGCGCGCTGATCACCGCCTGGCGGTCGATATCCAGGTTGTTCTCGTTGGTGCGCTCCGGCAGGCTGATCAGCGCCTGGTTGGCTTCGCCCTCTCCCTGGATGGGCTGAATCTTTGCATCCGGATACCCGGCCGAGTCCATCGCGCTGCGGATGGCCCCGATGTCCGGCGCGCTCCGGAACTGCACCGTCACCTCGGTGCCGCCACGGAAATCCACCCCCAGCGGAATCGGGCTGCCGATGTGCGCCCAGTGCCATCCCATTGAGGTCACACCAGCAACACTGAAGATAAGGCTGAAAGAAAGAAAGTACCACTTCCACCCCAGCCAGTTCACATTTGGGCTGCGAAAAAATTCCACTTGGTTCTCTACCCTTCCTCTTGTCCCGGAGACCCTCCGGTCCCCTTGGTCCCTTGGTCTTAAATCGATACCAGCTCGCCCGGCTTCATCTTGTTCAGGTGAGCGTCAAAAATTGTCCGCGACACAAACACTGACGTGAACAGGTTGGCCAGCAGTCCGAAGAACAGCGTGGTCGCAAAACCCTTGACCGGGCCGGTGCCGAACATGAACAGGATCGCCGCCGACACCATCGTCGTCACGTGAGTATCCACGATGGTGATCCAGGCATGCGCGAAGCCCTGGTCCACGGCCGCCGAGGCCGCCTTGCCCGCCCGCATCTCTTCCCGGATCCTTTCAAAAATCAGCACGTTCGAGTCCACGCCCATGCCGATGGTCAGGATCACGCCGGCGATGCCTGGCAAAGTCAGCGTGGCGTTCACTGCGCCCATAAAACCCAGCAGGATAACCAGGTTGAGGATCAGCGCCAGGTCGGCGTTGATGCCCGCGCCGCGGTAGTAAATCAGCATGAATGCCAGCACCAGCAGCATGCCCACGATGGCCGCCGTCACGCCCTCATGCACCGAATCGGCGCCCAGCGAAGCCCCCACCGCGCGCTGCTCCAGGTAGGTGAGCGAAGCCGGCAGCGAGCCCGTGCGCAGCAGCTTTGAAAGCGCATCCACTTCGTCCCTGGTAAATCCGCCCTCGATCAGGCCCTGGTCATGGATCGGGCCCTTGATGGTGGCCACTTCGCGTACCGTGCCCCCCATCACCACCGCCATGGAATTGCCGACGTTGGCCTTGGTGTAGTCGTAGAACTTCTCGCCCGCCTCGTCGGTCAGCGTGAAATTCACGGTAAGCTGGCCGGTATCGGGATTGGTGCCCGGATCGGCAGAACGGAACTGGCTGCCCGCCACCACCGCCATTCGCTGCAGTACGTAATACTGGTCCGCGCCGCTCTCGTTCCCAATCGTTCCGGAAAACGGAAGAGCTTCGTCTTCTGGAGGCACCGTGCCACCCAGGCTCTGCGCCGCCGCCTGTTCATTCGGGTACGGGCCGCCCACCACCGGGTGAATCTCCAGTCTCGCCGTTTCAGAGATGAGGTTCTTCACCTGGTCCAGGTTGGAAATACCCGGCAGCTCCACCAGAATCTGGTTCTGTCCAATGTAGGGCGCAATCTCCGGCTCGCTCACGCCCAGCACGTCCACGCGGTCGCGGATGGTCTCAATGGCCTGGCTCACCGTCCGCTGCTCCAGGTCGCTCTCCACGGTCGGCTTCATGGTCAACGTGTAGGATCCGTTCGAGCCCGGATTGACGTCGTATTCGTTGGAGAACTTGGTGTCGAAGATCGTCCGCGCCGCCCCCGAGTTCACCGGCGGAATCCCGTCCACTTCAATCAGCGCGGGGTTCTTCGTCGGATCTGGCTTGACCACGCGGCCGAACGGCACGTTGGCCTTCTTGAAATCCTGCTCCAGCGTCACCACCGTGTTGTTGGTTTCGTCGTTGACGGCGTCCTGAACATGCACCTGCAGAACCAGGTGCGCCCCGCCCTGCAAATCCAGTCCGAGGCGAATCTTCTTGGTCATCGCCTTCAGCAGTGCCGAACCGCTAAACCCGCCGGGGATACCGAAAATGCCGTACAGGCAAACCACCAGCACCGTAACGATCAGCGCAACTCTGCCTTTGAGGTTCTTCTTCATCTCGTTGTGCCCAACCCTCTAGTTCCAACAATAAAAACAACAATCGCGTTACGAGCCTGCCTGCTCCTGCGTCGTCACCGAAGCAATCGCGCTCTTCGCCACTTCCATCTTGATGCCGTCCGGCGGCACCCTCATGATGAACGAGTCATCCTTGATCGAAAGGATCACACCGCGAACCCCGCCTGCGGTCGTAATCTTGTCGCCCGGCTTGATCTTCCCCAGCATCTCCTGCCACTGCTTTTGCCGCTTCTGCTGCGGCCGGATCATCAGAAAATAGAGGACCGGGATCAGGAGCAGGATCGGCAGCATCCCGATCGCGCCTGCGCCTCCAGACGGCGAAGCCGCCAAAATTGCCAAACTGATTGCCACACTCATCCTTTGCCGCCCGGCTCCCGACCGGCGGGATCGCTCAGGCTGAGGCGCTCACGGGCGTAATGCCCTGCCCTCCACTGGATTTGTCTCCGGGAATGATCTTCATCCGCGCAGCGGACTTCAGACACGGCTTCCAGGGCTTGCCACGATGTACTCACGGTGCCATCCCTGCTGCCGGCGGTTCCTGTTCGACAGGGCCCTCCCGGAACTCCGTCCATAACGAAAACAGCAGCTTCCTGCCTTGTTCCCTGGACGGATCCCCAAAAGAGTGCCTATCAAAATAAGATACGCCCGCCCGCTTGCGTGTCAAGGCGCGAGCACCCTCAAAACCCCGCTTGAGTCTTCCTTCGAAGGCGCCGCTCGGCCGCGAACCTTCAATCTGCGCGCGCTGTTGCCTGCACTGTGCTCGATTCTCCCTGCTTTCCTGCCCCTTACGAAAGCTTTATGCCGGCATTCCTGCTCTCTTACGCGCGCAGGATTCTCCTGTACGCATACAGGCTGGCGGCCGGCAGCGGTTTGCTTCACCCGCCACTCAACACCCTTCCGGAGTTGCGGATGATCGACCCCTCTGATGCGAAAATCGCCTTCATCGTTCCCTTCGGCACCGCTGTCCTGGTGATGCTCTGGATCCTCTGGAACCTGTTCAAGCAGGACAAAAACTAAACGAAAGCGGCGCACCGTCTCTTGTTCCCTTGGTCGCTCGGTTCCTTGTTTCCTCGCTCCTGGTGTCCTTTCTCTGAAGTTCACAACAAAAACCCCGTCGTCATCCTGAGCGAAGTTTGCCGCGTCTTGTGCGGCAAACGCAGCCGAAGGACCCGCATTTCGGCCGCTTGCGGATGCGACTAACTTCTGCGACACCACATCCTTTGTCCCTGTTCCCTTTTCCCTGCATTTACGGCTTCTCCGGCTCGTCTCCTGAGTCTTCTAGCAGCAGCGCAGAACCTGGCACAATATCGAAACTCACCGCTTCCCGCCCCTGGGGATGAGAGGTGACCCGCAGAGGTTCCCGCTGCCACACTGGCTCGGCGCACACAGTGTCGGGGCGGCCCTTCGGGTCCGGATCGAGCCCGCCGATTTTTTCGCCAGGATCGGCTTGTGCGCCGCAAGCTGGGCTACCACCGCGTACAGGCTCTTGCCGCTTGCCGTCACGCCGCAATAGGCTGCGTAGTCGCGGAACCAGCTCACGTGGCTCACGCCGGGATCGTAGTCGGGCAGCTTGAGCGCCGTT
>CAWBIG010000197.1:0-39030 GCA_963788435.1 uncultured Acidobacteriota bacterium
GTGGCCAAATCTATCTCCGAATCGCCTTCATGCGTCACAAGAGGGCCAGGAACCGTTGTCCGCGTCTCGCCGCTGCATAAATCGCGAACAGGTCTGCACTCTCTTTGTTCTTGAACACGCCAAGCCCGCGGCCATCGGCCCATTTGAGAAATGCGTCTTTGTCTTTCACGCGGAAGTAGTTGCTGCGAGCGGTGCCATACCAATTAGCCATAAGAAGTCCTTCTCGCCGGTTGGTTCCCGCGAAATCCGGTTCGGCTTTGCCTGCCGGCGATTTGGGTGAGTGTCTACGCTGCCAAGGCTCATTGAACAAGGACGTGGCGCTTCGGCGGCCTCATCCAAGTCGTCGGGTCATCCGTTGGCTCATCATCGGCCTCGGCAAGAATCTCTTCCTCCTCGTCCGTATCCGGCGCGGACAAAGGAGCTTCTGCTGCCTCTCCAATGTCAAAGAGGCTGGCATTGCGCACCGGCTCCTGTTTCCTGGGCTCGGCAGGCTTGGGCGCGGCGTCCACTGGCTTCTTTGTCTCAGTCGCGGCAGGCTCGATCCCGGCGGGCACCGGCTTCGACGCCGTCTTCGACCGGGCCTCCGCCTTTGCGGCCTTGGCTGCCTCGGCCATCTGTCCTTGGCGGATTCAAGCGTGTTCTTCAGCTCGAGATGAGCGCCGACAACTGGACCAGTGCGGAAGGCAGCTGGGCGTCCAAATCTTCCGCCGTGCCGGCCACGCTAAGCGGAGTGGTGAGCGCTCGTTTTCGCTTTCGTTGAGCTTGCGGGGAATGACGTTGACGCGGATAATGTGTCGTCCTCCAATTGCGTCAGGATCATGACAACGGTCCTCTGCCGGAAGCAGCGGACCCAGTTCTTTGAACATGGATATACCTTCCTGTGAAAACGACAGTGAGGCTTATGCTAAGTCCCTTGTCCTGGGAGCGCGATACACCCAACGCTGGGATGACCCCGAGCAATAGCAATCCAATCCACAGTTTCATTATCACAGGAAGGTGAATCCATGTTCAAAGAACTGGGTCCGCTGCTTCGGCAGAGGACCGTCGTCATGATCCTGACGCGATTGGAGGACGACACTATCCGCGTCAACGTCATTCCCCGCAAGCTCAACGAAAGCGAAAATGATGCGCTCACCACTCCTCTTAGCGTGGCTGGGACGGCGGAAGAATTGGACGCCGACCTGCCTTCTGCGCTGGTCCAGTTTGTCGGTGCCCATCTCGAACTGAAGAACACGCTCGATTCCGCCAAGGAGCAGATGGCGGCGGCAGCCAAGACCGCAAAGGCGGAGGCCCGTTCGAAGGTGGCACCGAAGACCGCGGCGGCCCAGACCGAGCCATCGGGGGCTGAGACAAGGAAGCCTGCGGACGCGGCGCCCAAGCCTGCCGAACCCAGGAAACCGGAACCGGCACGCAATGCCAGCCTCTTTGACATTGGACCGTCGCCAGCAGTCAGCTCCCTTGCCCGCGTCGGATACGGACGAGGAAGAGGAGATTCTTGCCGAAGGCCGATGATGAGCCAACGGATGAGCCCGACGACTTGGATGAGGCCGCCTAAGCGGCCCGTCCTTGTCCAATGAGCCTTGGCCGCGTGGACACTCACCCAAATCGCCGGCAGGCAAAGCCGAACCGGGTTTCGCGGGAACCAACCGGCGAGAAGGAGTTCTTATGGCTAATTGGTATGGCACCGCTCGCAGCAACTACTTCCGCGTGAAAGACAAAGACGCATTTCTCAAATGGGCCGATGGCCGCGGGCTTGGCGTGTTCAAGAACAAAGAGAGTGCAGACCTGTTCGCGATTTATGGCGGCGAGAGCACGGACGACGGTTCCTGGCCCAGCTATGACGTTGAAGGCGATACGGAGATAGATTTGGCCACCGAGCTTGCCCAACATCTTCCCAAAGGCCAGATTGCCGTCCTGATGGAAATCGGCGCGGAGAAGCTGAGGTACTTGACTGGTGTGGCGATTGCGGTCAATCACAAGGGACGAGTCGTCGAACTCACGCTCAGCGACATCTATCGCAAAGCTTCGCGCACATTCCGGGTTGCGGAGAGTGAGATCACACAGGCTGCCTATTGATTCAGCAAGATCAGGCCGAGCTCGGATGGAGTCACAGATAGGGCGCGGGAAATGCGCGGTATCGTGAAATGTAAAGCAGGCAAAGATGCGGGATGGATATGCCGCTACTTATTCACGCTTTTATTGACCTAGAACGCCGCCCTCATTTTATTTTCAATTTCTCATCCTTCTTTCCGCATGTGTCACCAATCCAGCGAAGGTCGGTTTGAAAACTAGCACCGCTGTTTGCAAATAGATTAGTAGTCCCGCCCTTTCCATTAATGATAGGAATCGAGGCGTTTCCACTAATTGGAGAAAAGACCGCGCCCTCAGGGCTCTCATATGCACCCATAAGTCGGTATTTTCCACGAACCACGGTGAAGGTTCCGAAGGTAGCATTGATCGACCCCTTGCCAACCATATGTATCGTTCCGTCAAAGACGATCTGGAAGTTGCCTTTGATCTGCCACCCGAAGTAGGTATAGATATCTCGCGAGCCAGACTCATCGTTTTGGACTTTTGCACTCATCTCGTATGGCATCATGCAATCAGTGTCAACGTTTGCACCCGTTGCAGAGGTAGATATCTTGTTGGGGCAGGTACCCTCTTTAGGAAAAACCTCTGGAATAATCGTCTGCGTGACTTGGATGTCCCACGTCTCATCCGTTAGACAGTAAAGTTCCTTCTTGGATTTGCCGACCTCTCCCGAACCCTGGGTGTAGGCTACCGAGTCGGTCGAGGCCGCCCACTCGCCAGGCTTAAGCGGGAAGGTCAATTTTGGAGGGAGCGGGACAGAAGTTGGGGCCGGACTGATTGCGCCGCCATTTGTACTGCCGTTATGTGACGATTCGCCGGTACCTCCGGGATGAACGCCGGCCTGAGATCGTAGTGTTCGAGACAGTAGCTCATAAACGTCTCGGTGTCCCCCTCTCTTGGCGGCATACAGCGGAGTAAAGCCGAGGCTTGTCTTGGCGTTGACGTCGGCGCCCTTAGCCAGTAGCAATTGGACTACATCCAGGTGGCCCTGCTGGGAGGCCAAAAACAAAGCGGACAGGCCATCCAAATTCAAGGCGTTAACGTCGGCGCCCTTGGCCAGTAGCAATTGGACTACATCCAGGTGACCCTGCTGGGAGGCTGCCGCCAGCGGGCGCGACCTGGACAGCGTGGTGCCGTCGACATCGGCGCCCTTGGCTAGCAGCGCCTGCACCACATCGAGGTGCCCGTTGAAGGACGCACCGTAAAGTGCGGTCCCACCCGCACTGGACCTGGCGTTCACATCAGTACCCATGGTCAGCAACTTCTCGACGCGGTCTAAATCTCCCTTACTGGCGGCATCCAAGAGTTCGTCTCCCTGCGCGTTGGCCCGTGTGCCTGCCAAAAGGCAAGCTAACACCACTAGAAAGCCGAAAATCGACGGGCGTTTCCGCAGACTGGATGCCTTCAACAGAGCCATAGAAATCTCTTTGACCTGGGACGCAAGGAGTATACCAACCTCCCCCCAAAGTCTTGCCGCGAAAGTTCTTTGAATGAGAATTGTGTATCGGCCAGCCGATTCCCGGCGTTTAGAAGTCGACAGTTCGGACTCGGAAAAGGGGTCAAGATGACAGAACAATATATGTCTTCCTCGTTCTTCTTCCGTCTTCTTGGGGTTTGAAGGCGACAGAAGACGACAGCTTATTTGAGTGGTGATCTCGTGTCGTCCTTATGGGCAGGAGTCCTGCCGTGCCGTCGATGCCGAGGTCTGTCGGCGACCTATCGAGGCGCTCACCTAGCCTATCTGGAGTTCAAATCGCGCGTTCCGGGTGGATCGTCCGATCCAGAAGCTCACCAAATTCCGGCCCGCTATCGCACTTGAGCAGAAGTTCATTCCCACACATTTCCAACCAATCGAGGACATTCCATGAAACCATCAAAACTCTATGAGGCGCTTCATGCGCTGATCGGCGAACGTGTGCCCCTGCACATCTGGGGCGCATGCGGCGTTGGGAAGTCGCAGATCGTCTCCCAGGTCGCCAACGATCTCGACTACGACTTTCTCGACGTGCGGGCCGTGCAGCTTGACCCGGTCGATCTTCGGGGTCTGCCGCGGATCGCCGAAGACCAGACCGAATGGGTGCCGCCCAAGTTCCTCCCCACCACAGGCAAAGGCATTCTCTTTCTCGATGAGCTGACCTCGGCGCCGCAGATGACCCAGGCGGGCTGCTATCAGCTGGTGCTGGACAGGAAGCTCGGCGAGTATGTGCTGCCCGATGGCTGGGTGGTCATCGCCGCCGGGAATCCGGCATCGGAGCGCGGCGTTCACTTCGCCATGCCGCGACCGTTGCGCAACCGGTTCGTGCATCTGGACCTTGAACCGGATCTCGACGACTGGTGCAGGTGGGCGGTCAAGGCTCAGGTCCGTCCCGAGATCATCGCCTTCCTCCGCTTCAAGCCAGAACTTCTGCACACGGCCGACACGACCTCAGACGCCAACGCCTGGCCCACTCCGCGTTCCTGGGAGATGGCCTCACAGGTGCTTTGCGGTATCGCCCGCCGTCAGAAGACACAGTTTCTCTCGGGGGCCAGCGAGTTTGAGGCGCAGCTCCTGGATGGAACGGTCGGGCCGGCAGCGGAATTCGCGCGGCTGCAGCACGATCTCCTTGCCGCCGCGAAAAACCTTGTGTTTCAGGCGGTCAAGTTCCAGATCGCCAACGCGGTAGAAAGCCTCCTCCCCGAGTTCGCCAGGACGACGGCGCGCCAGAATTTCCACGCGGGCCAGCAATTCGGCGAAGGCGTAGGGTTTTGACAGGTAATCGTCGCCGCCGGCGCGCAAACCCTTGACGCGGTCGTCGACCTGGCCGAGCGCCGAAAGGATCAGCACGGCCGTGTCGATCTTTTGCGCCCTCAGGCCGCCGATCAGCGAGAGGCCGTCAAGTTTCGGCAACATGCGGTCGACGATCAGCACGTCATAACCGCCGCTTTCCGCCATGGCGTAGCCGGAGAGGCCGTCGGCGGCCGAATCGGCCATGTGGCCGGCCTCGCGAAAAGCCTTGACCAGATAGGCGGAAGCCTGGGGATCGTCTTCGATGATCAGAATGCGCATGAACGACATATAGAGCATTCCCGAGAAAAGCGGCAGACCGGTCGGGGGGAAACCCGGTCTGCCGCCATAACCCGGCGCGGCGAGGGCGACGCCGCGCCGGAACTCCTCACGACGGATCGGAGGAGATCGCCAGGAAATGCGTGTTGTCGCCGGATTTCACGCGCAAAAGCACGGCGTGGCGACCTTCTTTCTTGGCCTCGCTCAGAGCCTTGACCACGTCTTCCGGTCCAGAGACCGGCTTGCCGCCGGCGTCGAGGATCACGTCGCCGGGACGCAGGCCCTTTTGCGCCGCCGAGCCGTCCGGATCGAGATCCGTCACCACGGCGCCCTCCTTGCCCGCGCCGGGAACGTCCGCAGCGGCGGACAGGGTCAGGCCGAAACCGGCGAGCGCCGTCTTCGCGGCCTTTCCGGGGGAAACCTCGGCCTTGGCCACCTTGTCGTTCGGCAGTTGGCCAAGCTTCAGGCTGGCGGTTTTCTCGGCGCCGTTATGGATGTAGCTCAGTTCGGCCGTGGCGTTGGGGCCGAGACCGGCGATCTTGCGCGACAATTCGCGCGGCCCTTCGATCTGCTCGCCATTGACGCCGGTGATGACGTCGCCAGAGGCGATGCCCGCGCTAGCGGCCGGCGTATTGGGCTGGGTCTGCGCCACCAGCGCGCCATGGGTCGACTTCAACCCGAGGCTTTCCGCGATTTCCTGGGTCACGGGCTGGATTTGCACGCCAATATAGCCGCGCGTCACCGTGCCCTTGGTCTTGAGCGCGGCGATGACGTCCTTGGCGACCTCCGAAGGAATGGCGAAGCCAATGCCGACGCTGCCGCCCGAGGGCGAATAAATCGCTGTGTTGACGCCGACCACTTCGCCCTTCGAGTTGAAGGTCGGGCCGCCGGAATTGCCACGGTTGACCGCCGCGTCGATCTGGAGGAAATCGTCATAGGGGCCTGCGCCGATATCACGACCTCTCGCGGAAACGATGCCCGCGGTCACCGTGCCGCCAAGACCGAAGGGGTTGCCGACCGCGATCACCCAATCCCCCACGCGCGGCATGGTGTCCGAGAATTGGACATAGGGATACGGGCCGGGCTCGACGATCTTCAGCAGAGCCAGATCGGTTTTCTTGTCCACGCCGATGATCTTGGCCGTGACGACCTTGCCGCCTTCAAGCGTCAGCGTCTCATCCGTGGCGTTTTCCACCACGTGGTTGTTGGTCACGACGTAGCCGTCACTGGAAATGATGAAGCCTGAGCCAAGCGCCTGGCCCCTGTGGGGGTGCTGCGGCATGGGCATGCCATTCTGGCCGCCGAAACGCTTGAAGAAGCGATAGAGCGGGTCGTCGGGCGACAGCGGCGGCATGCCGGGCGGCAGGCCTTCGCCCATCGCCGGATTGCCGTTGTCGGCCTTCTCGACCACGTTGACCTTGACGGCGACGACCGCGCCCTTCACCCGGTCGACCATGTCGGCGAAAGAGGCCGGACCGACGAAATTCATGCCCTGGGTGACAGGCGCCTCGGCGCGGGCCGGAAGGAGCGCGAGGTTGCCGGCGACGCCGACCAGCGCAACGGCGCCCACGGCGCCGAGCAGCATGCTGCGCACAGGCGGGCGGCGCTTTTCGCGGAAGGGCGAAACGTTGTGGTCGGATTTCAGGCGCGGACCGGTTCGGCATCGGGGGCTCCATTGGCGTGACGAAATGCGAGGCGACGAATCTCTGCCGTCGTTTCGGTCAGGACTATGGGGACCGCCGGCTTACGCCGCTGTTTCGGGAGGATGAATTTTTGGTAATTTTCCCGGGGCTTCGTCCCGTCGAAACTAGGAAAAAATGTAATTGCTTGTTTTAAATCTATTTTATGGGAAGGCTTGGCGCCAGGAGATGAGGTTGCAGAAATTGCGTCAAAGCATGGAGGGCGCGTCACAGCCGGCCGAACCTGGTTTGGCCGAGCACGGCGTCAACGGATCCGGAACTGATCGCCGCTCGGCAAATTCGGCTTCAATCTTGCGCAAGATCGCGGTGATTGGGGAATTCCGCAACTGGGCCTGATCGGCGAGCGCGGCCAGTTTGGCGCTGAGTTCGCCGGCGTCCGCCATGGCCGGCGCAGCGGCTTTGACAAGGGCGACAAAGTCCTGGATCCGCTCGGGCGATCTGACCCCAGATTCCTTCGCGGGACCGTTGAAAGTCAGTTCGGAAAAGAAAAAGGACGGCCGCACCTCGAAAATCCGGCAAATTTCGAGAAGGACGCCGCCGCCGATGCGCTCGAAACCGCCTTCATATTTCTTGATCTGATGCAGGGAGACGCGGAGACCGGCGGCCAATTGCGCCTGGCTCATGTCGCGAAACAGCCGCGTGCGGCGGACCCGCATTCCGATATGTTTGTCAATGGAGTTGGTCGACTTAGCCATCTGATCCCGGCAAGGTGAGCCCGAATGGACGGCCGCGGCTGAACTTTGCCGACGATTCCAAGCCGGAAAAGAAGACCGCGCGCATGATGTACAAAATGACCAACGATATCAACGATAACTACGTGAGCATGGTGGACGAGGGCACGGCGAAGGTGACCTGCGGAACCTGCCATCGCGGGCATCAGAAGCCGGAGGCGTTTGTTCCGCCCCCGGAGCACCACGGACCACCGCCGCCCGAAGGGCAAAAGGCTCCGCCGCAATGAATCCGCGGTAGGCTGGAAGGAGCAGGAGGTCCCCGCTTGCTCTACCTCGAACACAAGCCACGCCCGCCGCTCGATGCGGCTGTGCGGTCGTTGTGGTACGCGCGGGATTGCGACGCGCCCGGAGGCAGGCAACTGGTGCTGCCCACCGGGCGCGCTCAGTTTGTAATCAGCCTGGCGCGGGAGTTCCTGCTGGACTGCAGCGGGGATGGGCCGTCGCAGCCCGGGGCGCCGGCGCAGGTGGTGGGCCCGCGGTCGGTTTATGAGCTGATTGACGCCTCGGATCTCAAGGACCTGATCGGGGCGGTGTTTCATCCCGGCGGATTTCCGCTGATGACGCGCGAGGCGGCGGACCAGTTCACCAATCGCGGTGAGGATATGGAAGCGCTGTGGGGCGCGGACGCGAGGCGGCTGCGCGAGCAGTTACTCGAAACGTCGAGCCCCTGGGCCCGGCTGCATTGCCTGGAGGGCTTCCTGCGGCAACGGTTGGCGGCGGGGCCGGTGCGCGGCGCCTCGGAGCGGGGCGCAATGGTTGCCTACGCTCTGCGGCGCCTTCATGCGGGCGCGGCGGTGCGCGATGTGGCGCAGGGAACGGGCTGGAGCGAGCGGCGGTTTTCGCAGGTCTTTCGCGAAGAAACGGGGCTGACGCCGGCCGTGTGGCGCAGGGTGCAGCGGTTCCAGAGGGCAATCGCGCAATTGCACGCCGGAGCGGCGGTGCGATGGGAGAAGCTGGCGCTCGATTGCGGCTTCTACGACCAGGCGCACTTTGCCAATGAGTTCCGCGCGTTCAGCGGGATGGACGTGACGACGTACGTTGCCTCGGCGCGGCCATGGGCCAATCACGTGCGGGCGGAATAAGCGCTCATTTCCGATTTTTCCAAGACGGGCGCCACGTGCCGGTGGCATCCTCAGTTCAATGAGGAGGTTGGTCATGGAGCATCACGAGAAATCCACCATCATACCCGCGCTGCGCTACCGCGATGCGAATGCCGCCATCGAGTGGCTGTGCAACGTGCTGGGATTTGAGAAGCACGCTGTGTATCCGGGGCCAAACGGGACCGTGGGTCACGCGGAACTGAAGCTGGGCGGCGGCATGATCATGCTGGGCACAGGCAAGGACGACGAATACGGGAAGGGATTCAAATCGCCGAGTGAGCTGGGATTCGAGACGCGAGGCGCGTACGTGGTGGTGAAAGACGCGGACGCGGTGTATGCGCGGGCGCAAGCGGCCGGTGCGCCAGTTCTGCGTCTCATCCAGAACACCGATTACGGCAGCCGCGAGTTCACCATCAAGGATCCCGAGGGGCACTCCTGGAGCGTAGGAACATACGATCCGTGGGCAGTGCATGGGATGTGAACGGCAGCGTTCAGCCACTAGCTCTTAGCCACTGGCTAAAAGCTTGTGCCTTGCGGCTTGTAGCTTTACATTCACATTCATGCCCTTCCCTGCTCCGAGTGGCCGTCGGCGAATGCGGTTCGCTGCGCTGATCGCGGCCACGTTCTTCATGGTGTCGGGCGGCCCATACGCCATTGAAGACATCCTCGGCGGCGCGGGGTTTGCGCGGGCCATCGCAATTCTGTTACTGCTGCCGGTTTTGTGGAGCCTTCCCACGGCGCTGATGATTGGCGAACTGACCAGCGCCATTCCGGCCGACGGCGGCTTCTACGTATGGGTGCGGCGGGCCATGGGGCCGTTCTGGGGCTACCAGGAAGGCTGGCTGTCGCTCTCGGCCAGCATCTTCGACATGGCGATTTATCCCGCGTTCGCGGTGAGTTATCTGGCAAAATTCGATCCGGCGCTGACAGCGGACTGGCGCGGCTATGGATGGTCGCTGCTGATTGTGGTTTTTTGTTGCGTATGGAACCTGCGAGGCGCGCCGTCAGTGGGCGAAGGTTCGATCTGGATGTCCCTGGTCCTGATCGCGCCGTTTTTCGTCATGGTGGGGATCGGCGTCTGGCACGGAATCACCGCGCATCCGGCGGTGCAGTGGGGCGGCCCCACATCGAGCGCGGCCATGTCCACGGCGATCCTGGTGGCCATGTGGAATTACATGGGCTGGGATAACGCCTCGACTGTGGCCGAGGAGGTGGAAGACCCGCAGCGGACCTATCCGCGAGCGATGCTGGCATCGGCGGGTGTGGTCACAACCATCTATGTTCTGCCCGTGGTTGCCATCGCGCTGGCCGGCATCGGAGTAGGGAGTTTTTCCACCGGCGCGTGGTCCACTGCGGCGACAGCGATGGGCGGGCGCTGGCTGGGCTGGGCTGTGGCTGTCGGCGGCGTCATTTCCGGCGTGGGCATGTTCAACTCGCTGGTGATGAGTTACTCGCGGTTGCCGATGGCAATGGCCGAGGACGGCATGCTGCCGCGACTAATGGCGGCGCGCAACAGCCACGGCGTGCCTTGGGTGAGCGTGCTTTTGTGCGGCCTGGCTTGGGCGCTGGCGCTCAAGTTGCCGTTCGAACGGCTCATTACCATTGACCTGGTGCTGTACGGGACCAGCCTGCTGCTGGAGTTCGCGGCGCTGGTGGTGCTGCGGGTGCGGGAACCAGCGCTGGAACGACCGTTCCGGGCGGGGAATTTCTGGATAGCCTGCGCCCTGGGTGTGGGACCCGCGGCGCTAATCGGCTACGCGCTGGTGTGCTCGCGAACGGAGCAGGTGAAACTCGGCGACCAGGGCGTCTCGGCGCTGGCGTTTGCGGCAGTCGTGGGCCTGCTGGGCCCGGTGCTCTATGGGTTAACCCGGATGGTGGGACGGGAACGGATGGCAGAGGAGACTGGGAGCGGGAAGTAGGTGTGACCGTTCAAAATCTTCGCCATTGGCTGCGAATGAGGCGAGGATTCAGTCTTCCGGCGGTCCCCGGCAGGAAGGTCTGAATTGTATTCTCAAGATTAGATTTGCTTGGGTTGATGTGGAGAGAACAATTTTGGCGAAGTACCTGGTTACCGGGGCGGCAGGATTCATCGGGCGGTCGATTGCAGCGGCGCTGCTGGAGCGCGGCGAAGCTGTCCGTGGCATTGACAACTTCATCAGCGGCAAGCGCGGGAACCTGGCCGGGCTCGAGGCGATGGAATTCGTGGAAGGCGACCTGCGCGACGAGGGGGTATGCGCAAAGGCCTGCCAGGGCGTGGAGATTGTGTTTCACGAGGCGGCGCTGGCATCGGTCCCGCGATCCGTGGCCGATCCGGCTTCCACGCATCAACACTGCGCCACGGCCACGCTCAACCTGCTCCTTGCCGCGCGCGATGGCGGGGCGCGCCGGGTGGTGTATGCCGGTTCGTCCTCGGTTTACGGCAACTCGCCCGCGCTGCCCAAGCGCGAGGACATGCTGCCCAATCCCATCTCGCCCTACGCCGTGGCCAAGCTGGCCGGCGAACAATACCTGCGCAGCTTCACCAGCGTTTATGGGCTTGAAACCGTCACATTGCGCTACTTCAACGTCTTCGGCCCTTTCCAGGATCCCACTTCGCACTACTCCGGAGTGCTGGCCATCTTCTGCAAGAAAATGCTGGCGGGAGAGCAGCCCACTATCAACGGAGATGGCGAGCAGAGCCGCGACTTCACCTTCATCGAAAATGTGGTGCGCGCCAACCTGCTGGCTGCTGCCGCGCCGGCGGAGAAGGTGTCAGGCCGCGTGATGAACGCCGCCACTGGCGCGCGCATCACGCTCAACCAGACCTTCAAGCTGCTCTCGGAACTCACCGGCTATCGGGGAAGCCCTGCCTATGGTCCGGCCCGTACCGGAGACGTACATGACTCGCTCGGCGATATCAGCGTGGCCAGGGAATTGATTGGCTATGTGCCCAGCGTCGACTTCAGCGAAGGGCTGCGGCGCACGGTCGAGTGGTACCGCGAAAATCCTTCGGCGTGAGCGCCGGGCGGACACGCGAGGATTCGGCGAAAAGAGGAGCGAGAATCGGCAACTGAAGTCCCGCACGCAGCAATCTTGAACGCGCTCTAGCAGCCGGTGCCGGCCAGGACCACGCCGATGGTTCTCAGAATGATCTTGAGATCCAGCCAGATGCTCCAGTTCTCGATATAGGCCAGATCGAGCGAGATGTAGTTATCGAAGGAGGCATCCCGCCGTGCCTGCACCTGCCACAGGCCGGTGATTCCCGGGGTGGCATTCAGGCGGCGCAGGTGATGCAGCTTGTATTGGCGCACTTCGCTGCCCAGCGGCGGGCGCGGCCCCACAATGCTCATCTCGCCTTTCAGAACATTGACGAACTGCGGCAACTCGTCCAGCGAATATTTGCGCAGTAACTTCCCCACCGGCGTCACCCGTGGATCATTCTTGATTTTGAACAGGATTCCATCCCGCTCATTCAGCTGCACCAATTCAGTGCGTTGTCTGTCGGCGTCGCAGCACATGGACCGGAACTTGATGCACTTGAAGATGCGTCCCTTTTTGCCCAGTCGCTCGGAAAGATAAAAGACCGGCCCCGGCGAATCGAGCTTGACGAGAAGGGCGATGACGAGCATCAGCGGCGATAGCGCCGCCAGGATCAGGATGGAAAGCACGATGTCCAGACTGCGCTTGAGGGTTTGCTCCACCTCGCGCAGATTGCTGCGGTGCAGCGGGATGGTGGGAAAGTTGCCGATGTATTCGATGGTGCTGTTGGTGGTCAGGCCGCCAAACTGTTCCGGGATCAGGCGCAGGTCGATACCGATTTCGTGGGCGCGGAACAGCATCTCCCGCATCTGGTCGGAATCCACCGGAGTGGAGATGAATACCTCGTCAATGAAATGCCGGCGGGCATAATCGAACATACCGTCCAGGTCGGAAACCACCTCACCACCCGAAGCGGCGCTGCGGCCCTCAATCCCCGGCTCGATAAAGCCCATAAACGTGAATCCGCAATGCCGGTAACCGTCCAGGCTGCGGCGCAAATCCTGGGCTTCCGGACCGGTTCCCACAATCAGCAGATTGCGTGTGCCCACGCCGCGCTCAAACCCGCGATACAGAACAAGCCGGTAAACGACGCGCCGCAGGCTAAGTCCGACGGTCACCATCCCCAGGGTCAGAAAAACGATTTCCCTTGGCAACTGGATTGCGTGAAACACGTACAACGATCCCGTCAACAAGAGACCGGAGACGACGCAGGCCTGGAAGGTGTCGAATTGTTCGCTGATGAGGCTGCCAACCGTGCGCCGGCTGTACAGTTTGAAGTGCCGGCAGGTAAGCAGAAGCACAAGGATGAATCCCACAAGGATGGCAAGAAGCTGCGTTTCGCCGGGAATGAACCTGTGGTTCCAGACATGACTCACGACCGCCAGCAGGTTCGCATGGAACTGGATCGTCGTGGAAAGGATAGCCGCCGCCACCACAATCAGCGCGTCCCACACCATCCAGAGCTTGATCTCATCCCGTGACCCGAAGATGGGCTGGGGAGCTCTGAAGCCGATTCGCTCGGCGGTTGCTCGCGTCGCTGTCCACAGATCCGAAGACGCCATCTGTCTATCCCTCGACCATTTTTCTCACGTCATCGGATCGTCTGGCGAACGGAACGACGACGCATCAGCGGCGCTTCCGATTATTTAAAGGTGAGCCCGGAAGCCATCTTGAGTAATCAAACCTACCCCGAAAGTGAACCAAACTGCGCTGGAAAGCTGAAGCGACCTGAGGTGACTCTCACTTGAGACAGCAGCTCAACCGGTACAGGAACTGAAGAGAAATCGATCTTTGCTAGATTAGTTTGGCCCCGGTTTGAATCACGCGAGGCGGTTTGCAGTTGAGCTTCCGCTGAGAACAAAAAGGCGGAAACTGTTGAAAGCACAAGAGTTCTAAGCTCTCAAGAAATCCGTATTCAAACGCAATAGTTCGTTATAAACAGCTCAACCCTCTGGGCATAACCCCACAAAACAGTGGAATTGAATGTCTCAATCCACTCATTCAAAAACAGTTTGTTCCTGCAAGTTGAACCTAGCATACGGAAATAGGCGCAACAAGTGAAAAATTGAAGAGATTGAATGACCGGAGTGCCGGAAAGAGTTACCAGTGTGAATAGACGCCGCCCTTGCAAATCAGGATGACAGCCATCGTCGAAACGCGTCGGCCCGACGTGAAATCGAGCGGATTCAGGCTGCTTGGGGCAGCATTCTCAGTCCCCCAGGCGAAAAGTGCACTCAAAGGAGATTGCAGCACTGCGCGCCTGGGGACACTTCGCGGTACAGAGGATTCCAAAACGGGACAGAATGCCGTCAGCCAGATGGGCCTCAGCGCGCAACCTTGACTTGGGCTTCAATCTGCTTCGCGGATGCTTTTCGGGCCTTGCTCTCCTCGAACATCTTGGTCGCCTGGATCACGTGATCGCGAGCATAGGCGGCGTCGTGCCAGCCCTTCATCTCCACCCGTTTGCCTTCCAGGTCCTTGTAAATGGAGAAGAAGTGGGTGATCTCCTTGAGCATGTGGGGGTAGATATCGGTGTAGTTCCACACGTTGGTGTAGCGGGGATTGTTTTTGCCTACAGCCAGAACCTTTTCGTCGAGGATACCCTGGTCCAGCATTTCCAGCAGGCCGATGGGCCGCACCTCCTGCACGCATCCGGGGAACGAGGGAGAGGGCACCAGCACCAGTACATCGAGCGGGTCGCCGTCGTCGCTGAGCGTAGACGGGATGAAGCCGTAGTCGCCGGGATAATGGACGGGCGAGTGAAGATTGCGGTCCAGTTTAAAGACGTGCAACTGCTTGTCGTACTCGTATTTCTGCGTGCCTTCCTTGGGGATCTCCACCACCGCGCGAAACACCTCGGGACTGCGATCGCCGATGGGCAGCTCCAGATAGTTCACCATTTGACTTGCTCCTTTAAGAAAGCGGTTGGGCGCGAATGCCTGAAAGTTGGATGCGGCTGCGCGGCGAGCAACTCTCGCCGGCCAAGGCCCCGGGGACAGGATTAGTGCGGATGACCTCACTTGAGGGCGGACGCCATAATGGCGGAATTCGATGCCGCCCGGCGACTGGGAGCCCTTCCAACTATAATCACGGATGATGAAGGCGCATGTCTATGTCACGCCCAAGGCGTCGGTCCTGGATCCTCAGGGCCAGACCATCCATAACGCGTTGCGCAAGATCGGGTTCGCGCAGGTGGAGAGCGTCCGCCAGGGCAAATACTTTGTGCTGACCCTGGCCAGCGGGCTGGGCCCAGACGAAGCTCGCGCCCAAGTAGAGCGCATCGCCCGCGAGGTGCTCACCAACCCCGTAATTGAGGAATACACCTACACAGTAGACAGTGAACAGTGAACAGTGGACAGAGGGGGCAGCCGCCTTGGCGAAGTTCCAGATCACTGACCACTATTCGCTGTCCGCTGTCCGCCGCTCCCTGTTCTCTGTTCCCTGTTCCTTGTTCCTTGTTCCCTGCCAGATAGAATGAACTCATGTGCGGCATTGTGGGTTATGTGGGCAGGAAGGACGTGGTTTCTGTCATCATCGAAGGACTGCGCCGGCTGGAATACCGTGGCTACGATTCGGCCGGGATCGCCGTGGGCGGACCGAAGACGGCGCTGCTTGAGGTCTGCCGGGCGCCGGGCAAGCTGAAGAATTTGGAAGACGCGCTCCGCGCCAAACCGCTGCACGGCACCTACGGCATCGGCCACACGCGCTGGGCCACGCATGGGCGTCCCACCGAAGAGAATGCGCATCCCCACCGCGATTGCACCGGCCGCATCGTTGTTGTGCACAATGGCATCGTTGAAAACTACCTGGAGCTGAAGCGCGAGCTCACCGCCAAGGGACACAAGTTCGTCACCGAAACCGACACCGAGATCATCGCCCACCTCATTGAGCAGGTGCAGAAGGACGCGGAAGCCGCCGGCGCGCCGCTGAAGTTGGAGGATGCGGTGCGCGCGGCGGTCAAACACCTCACCGGCGCATTTGCGCTGGGCATTCTTTCCTCTGCGGAGCCGGATAAGATTGTGGCTGCGCGCTCCGGCCCTCCGGTGGTTATCGGCGTGGGCGATGGCGAGTACTTTGTCGCCTCCGACGTGCCCGGCATCCTGCACCACACCCGCAATATCTACTTTCTCGCCGATGGCGACATGGCCGTGCTCACGCCGGATGGCGTGACCCTGACCGACTTCGATGGCAAGCCCATTCAGCGCGAGCTGACGCGCATCCAGTGGGATCCAATCCAGGCGGAAAAAGGCGGCTACAAGCACTTCATGCTCAAGGAAATCTGGGAGCAGCCGCGCGCCATCCGCGACACAACCATGGGACGCGTAAGCCTGGACTCAGGCAAAGTGTTCCTCGGCGAGATGGACATTCCCGACGAGGAACTGGCGTCGGCCTCGAGCATCAACATCGCCGCCTGCGGCACCAGTTGGCATGCGGCCATGGCCGGCAAGTACATGATCGAGCGCCTGGCGCGGCTGCCGGTGGATGTTGACTACGCCAGCGAGTATCGCTATCGCAACCCCATCCCCGACCGCAACGCGCTGGGGCTGCTGATTACGCAATCCGGCGAGACCGCGGACACCCTGGCGGCGCAGCGCGAAATGAAAGCCATGGGATCGAAGACCGTGGCCATCTGCAACGTGGTAAGCGCCATGGTGGCGCGCGAGGCGCACGGCGCCATCTACACCCACGCCGGCCCGGAGATTGGCGTCGCGTCCACTAAGGCCTTCACGGCGCAGCTTACGGCGCTGTTTCTGCTGGCCATGAAGATGGGACAACTGCGCGGGCGCCTGGACAAAGAGCACTCGGTCGCGCTGATGGAAGAGCTGGGGCGCATGCCGGCAAAGATTGAGGAAGTGCTGAAGACGTGCTCTCCGCAGTGCGAAACCCTGGCCAGGGAGTTCGCCAATGCGCGCGATTTCCTCTACCTTGGCCGCGGGATTCATTTCCCCATTGCATTGGAAGGCGCGCTGAAGCTGAAAGAAATCTCCTACATTCACGCGGAAGGCTACCCGGCGGGCGAGATGAAGCATGGGCCCAACGCGCTCATCGACGAAACTCTGCCGGTGGTGGTGCTGGTCACGCGCGACGAGCACGATCCGTCGTCGAAACTGCGTTACGAGAAGACGCTCTCCAACATCCAGGAGGTGACCGCGCGCTCGGGCCGCGTCATCGCCGTGGCCACTGAGGGCGACGAGACCATCGGCGGCCTGGTGGAGCATGTCATCGCCATTCCTCCGGCGCTGGAACTGCTTTCGCCGCTGATTGAGATTGTGCCGCTGCAACTGCTGGCCTACGAAATCGCGGTGCGCCGCGGCTGCGACGTGGACCAGCCCAGAAACCTGGCCAAGAGCGTCACCGTGGAGTAGGGCGGGCGCCCACGCCTCTTCTTCTTTTTTTTTCTTCTTCTTCTCCTCCTGTTGGAGACGAATCCCATCGCTGTTCCGAGGATTTATGAGTGAGCAAACGCCAGCAGGGGCTCAAGGTCGTTCTTGTCGGCGGCATGGAGCGCGTCGATGTAGCTGCGCCGGAAGTCGCCGGCTCGGCCGATGTCCGCACTGCCCCATGTGAACGTCGGCCTCCCCAACCTCTGCACAACGACATCGGCCATTAGCCGAGCATGACGGCCGTTGCCGTTCACAAATGGATGAATCAACACCAGCCGATGGTGAAACCGGACAGCCAGTTCATCGGGCGGGAAGGTCTGATGTTCTACCCAATAGCGGGCATCGCCTAACAGGGCTGGCAGTGCCTCTCGGATCTGGTAGTAAGGAATGCCTATGTTCTTTTCTGTGGTTCGGTAAGCGCCCGCCCACCGCCAAGTCTGATCGAACATGCGCCGATGGAGTTTCCTCAAATAGGCTTCTGAGAATGGGTCCTGACGACTCAGATTGCGCGGTTCAAGGGCCCATTCAGCAGCTTCGACGATGTTCTGACGTTGCCATTCAGTTCTTCCTTGGTCGTGAGGTCAGGGATCACTTCATCCTGCTCTTCGGGAGCGAGCGGGGTGTTGTCATCTCCGGTTGTAAAGAGCGTCATCGCTCTGAGCGCTTTCTTGCTGTGCGGCGCGTCTCGGCCTCAATAGCCTCGTCGATTCTCCCGGCCGCCTGACTCTCAAGCGCCATCGAATGCTCGACTCTGTGCACGCGAGTTCTGGCCTCGGCGCGCGCGCGGTTTTCGATCAACTCCTGTATGCTGCTGCCACGCGGCACGAGAGCATAAACCAAATCGCAGTCGAGCGCGTTGGCCGCAGCGCGTAGGCTCTTCAAAGTGATACGATCTTCCGCCTCCCCCTTCTCGAGTTGCAGCGGAAGTTGACGGCTCGTACCCAACCTTCGTGCAAGTTCGCCGGAAGACACTCCGAGCGCTTGCCGGATAGAGCGTATCCACCCCTTCGGCGGACGCGGAACTTTCCGCGCTGCGCGGAATGACTTCAATACCCGGTCCAGTTGTTTTAGACGGAGGGTTCTGAATTCGCTTCGCATGACAATATAAATACTGTCAATATTCATCATAAAGACAAGTTATATATTGTCATTAGATGAACTTTCAACAAGCTATATCTTGTCGCTGCTGTAACTGAAGGAGACGGCGAGTAGCGGCGTAAATCAGCAAATATGCGCACGGATTGCGCAGACTCTTATCTGGCCCAAACCCAAATTAATCAGTTCCGGCAGTCAAAAGTAACGTTGACCCCGCCCCCGAATGTGGATAGATTTGCTCTACATTCATTCGGTTCCTGTCGTACTTAGCCTCTGGCTTGTTGTGCTTTTCATGCCTCGGTTCTGCATGAGGAGCATTTATGCAAGCACGTCTCCCCCTCCCAGGACGCGCTCTCGCGCTGGCGCTGTCCTTGATTGCCGCCTGCCTTGCAACCGGATGTAGCTCCACCAATCTCAACGGAACCGGCGCTGGCGACATTCTCGCCTCCGGCAGCACCGTCCGCGTCACTCAGCAGCTTCAAATCACGCCCAAGCAGCTTTTCACCGGCGATCACCTCACCTATTCGGTCAATGGCGTCGCAGGCGGCAATGCCGAATTCGGCACCATCACCAGCGCCGGCCTCTACACCGCGCCCGCGGTTGTTCCCACACCCAATACCGTCACCATCACGGCCACTTCGGCCGTATTCCCCACCGCTGCTCCGGGATCGGTGGCAGTCCAGGTTTGGAACCCCGTTCCTGTGCTGGGCGCGGTCACTCCATCCACATTCTCTGAGGGTACGACCACCATTGACGTGAAGGGATCGCAGTTTGTCTACGGCGCGCAGGTTAACTGGAACGGCGCACTGCTCGATACCACTTACGTCTCCGGCACCGAGCTCATAGCCCAGGTTCCCGCGCCCAATCCCGGAACGTTTCCCTTGACGGTGACCAATCCCAATCCCGGCTCTGCCAGCGCCAATCCGGTCTCCATCAAGGTCGGCCCAGGCCAGGTGGTATTGCTCCTCGACACCAGCGGCGGCGTGGATGTCCGCGTCTCCAATACGCTCACCTTCGGGCTCACCGTCAACGGAACCGATCACACCGGCGTCACCCTCCAGGTGAACGGCGTTGCCGGCGGCAATGCCCAGGTGGGAACCGCGGTGGCCAACAACGGGCTCATCGTTTACACCGCGCCGGCCGTCGTTCCCACTCCCACCAACATCGTCCAGATCACCATCACCAGCATGGACAATCCCGCAATATCCATTGCGCAAAACGTCGCAGTGATGAATCCCATCCCGATTCTTACCTCCGCCACTCCCATGTCGTTTAATCCGGGAGCAGCCACCATCGTGCTCACCGGCCAGAAGTTCATCACCGGCGCGCAGGTGCTGGCGAACGGTGCTCCCGTCACAACCACCTTCAACAGCGGCACGCAGTTGACCGCGACCGTGGACCTGACCGAGCCCGGCAAACTCGACTTGCAGGTGTTGAATCCCGCGCCCGGTCCCGCAACCTCCGCCGATCTCATCGCCAGCGTCAACGGCACCCCGCCCACTCCGATTGAGAGCCCGCAGGATGCCGCGCGCTTCCTGGAGCAGGCAACCTTCGGCGCAACCGATGCCGACATTCACACCGTCTCGATGATCGGCTTTGAGGCCTGGCTCAACCAGCAGTTCAATATCGCCGAGACCCCCGAGGAGCCTGCCGTGGAACAGGCCGTGATGGTCGCCAATCCGCCCTGTGCCTCCAGCGATGTCAAGTGCAACGCTGGTCTGTTTGAGCAGAACAGCTCCAACGACAACCTGGTCCAGGGCCAATTCTGGCAAGCGGCGTTGTCCGGCAACGACGAACTGCGGGAAAGGGTGAAATATACCCTGAGCCAGTTGTTCGTCATCTCAAGCAACAACTCCACGCCCATCCAGAGCATGCCCCGCGGCGAAGCCAGTTACTACGACATGCTGGGCAAAGATGCCTTCGGCAACTTCCGCCAGCTCCTTCAGGACGTGACCCTGAGCCCCATGATGGGCCAGTTCCTCAACATGCTCGGCAACGACAAGGGCAACGCCACCACTGATCCCGACGAGAATTACGCCCGAGAAGTCATGCAGTTGTTCACCATCGGCCTGTGGCAGCTCAATGACGACGGCTCGCAGAAGCTGGATGGCAGCGGCAATCCAATCCCCACCTATTCCAATACCGATGTGATGGGGCTGGCCGCGGTCTTCACCGGATTCAGTTGGGATATTCCCGGCGACGACACTGACAACGCGTGGTCCAACTGCTGCGTCTATGTCGGCCCGGGGTACGGCGAAGAACTGCTGCCCATGCAGAGCTTCTCCAGCCACCACTCCACCGTCCAGAAGCAGTTCCTCGGCGTCACCATTCCCGCCTCAGGAACTCCGGACCCCGAAGGCGATCTCAAAATCGCACTCGACACCATCTTCAATCATCCCAACCTGCCCGCGTTCTTTTCCAAACAGATGATCCAGCACCTTGTCACCAGCAACCCGAGCCCGGCTTACATTAACCGAGTTGCACAGGTGTTCAAGAATGACGGAACCGGCACGCGCGGCAATCTTCAGGCGGTGATCTCGGCCATCCTGCTCGACCCTGAAGCGCGCGACACCGCTACCGCCACCGCCAACGCGCAATACGGCAAGGTTCGCGAGCCGCTTTTGCGCTATACCGAGTGGGCGCGCGCCTTCACCGCGCAGTCGCACAATGCTTCTTACAACACCGGCTCCACTGAGGATCCCATCTACGGGCTGGGCGAAATGTGGCTTCGCTCGCCCACCGTCTTCAACTGGTTCAGCCCGGGCTACACGCCTCCCAGCACCCCCATCGCAACCGACGGCCTGCTCGCGCCGGAGATGCAGATCACCAACGTATCCACGGTGGTGGGCTTCATCAATTTCATGCAATCGGCCATCGGCGCTTCCAACACCCAGGGACCGGACGTCTTCTCGTCCTACGCCGAAGAGATGAGGCTGGCAGCCACTCCGGATCAGCTCATGGACCGCATCAATCTGCTGCTCATGGCCGGCCAGATGAGCAACTCGCTCTACACCCAGATCGAGAGCGCGGTCACTTCCATCCCCATACCCTCTGGCGATGATGCGGCCGTCGATGCCGCACTTCTCAGCCGGGTCGAAACCGCAATTTATCTCACCGTCGCGTCGCCGGATTTCGCGGCGCAGCAATAGGAGCCAAGCCATGTGCAAGTCCCATCAGTCTCGCAGGCAATTCCTGAGAACCGCCTCCATGGCGTCCATGGCCGGCTTCTACGTCAGCCCGTTTTTCCTCGAGCTCAACTCGCTCGCAGCCATGGCCCAGGGAACCGGCGGATCGGACTATCGCGCGCTCGTTTGCATCTATTTGCAGGGCGGCAACGACGGCCACGGCACCGTCATCGCCACCGATACGGATTCCTATGCCGCCTTCACCCAGGCGCGGTCGGGCGCACCCGGCCTCGCCTACCCCTTGGGGAGCTTGTTACCCATCACGCTTGAGACTCCGCAAAGCGGCCGCACCTTCGCGCTCAACCCATCGCTCGGCGGCGTGCAGAATCTCTTTAAGGCCGGCCGCGCCGCCATCGTTGCCAACACCGGAACGCTGGTCGTGCCCGCCACCAAAGCCCAGGTCAACGCGAACTCCGTCACCTTGCCGGATTCACTGTTTTCACACTTCGATCAGACTGCCGCGTGGCAGGCAATCGCCTCCAACCTTGGCAGCGGCGAGCATACCGGCTGGGGTGGCGCCGTCGCCGACGCCATCGAAGCCATGAACATGAATTCGAATTCCATCTTTACCTGCATCTCCACCTGCGGCAACGCATTGTTCCTCGCCGGCAATTCGTCCGTTCAGCTGAACGTCACTCCCGCGGGGCCAATCCCAATTGCCGGCCTCACCCAGCCGCCCTTCGGCGGCCCGGCCGCGGGCAATCCTCTCTCCTCCATCCTCAGCGCCGACGAATCCAACCTCTTCGCGCAGGAGTACGAAGTCGTCATCCAGCGTTCCATCCAGGCCCAGGCCACGCTATCAACCGCCATGGCGAAGGCGGGCACAGGTGGAGTTGCCAACCCGCCGCAGTACCTCGATCCTGTCTCCCTCAAGCTGATGGACAACCCGCTGGCTGCCTCCCTGCAGACCGTTGCCCGCATCATCGCCGGCCGCGGCAGCCTGGGTGTATCCAGACAGATTTTCTACGTCCAGCTCGGCAGCTTCGACACCCACAATAACCAGGCCCAGGTCCATGCTCAACTCCTCACCCAGTTGGGTTCGGCGCTCGAATACTTTGACAGTCAAATGGTCCAGATGGGCGTCAGCGACCAGGTCACCGCTTTCACCATCTCCGATTTCGGCCGCACCCTCACCTGCAACAGCAACGGCACCGATCATGGCTGGGGAAGCCACCATTTTGTGCTCGGCGGCGCGGTCAAGGGCCAGAACATGTACGGCCAGTACCCCGTGGTCGGCGTCAATCAGGCCAACGACGTGGGCGCAGGCAGGCTCATCCCCACCACCTCCGTGGAGCAATACGCCGGCACTCTGGCCAGTTGGTTCGGCCTCTCCGACGGCCAGATCCGCGACGTGTTCCCCAACTTCGCCAACTTCGGCACCAACCCCTATCTGGGCTTCATGGGCTAGCCAGTGCACAAAAAAACCGTTACAGGGCTGTAGCCTGTGGGCTACAATACTCCTGTGATCGAAGTCCGCGAGACGGACCTCTTTTCCGCCTGGCTACACTCGCTTCGGGATTCCCAGGCCAGAGCCTGAATTGCCGCCCGGGTCCGGCGCCTGGCCTTCGGCAACCCAGGAGACGTCCGCCCGGCCGGAAGCGGGATCAGCGAGTTGCGCATCACTACGGCCCGGGATACCGAGTCTGTTTTGTTCAGCGCGGGGCAGTTTTGATTCTCTTGCTCTGCGGCGGTGACAAGAAAAGTCAGGACCGGGACATTGAGAAAGCTAAACGGCTTGCCAAGGAGACGGAATGACCGCGAACAGGACCAAGCCATTCGATCCGGCGGAATATCTGGACGACAAAGAGTCAATCGCCGCCTATCTGAGCGATGCGCTGGAGAGCGATGACTCCGCGTTTATCGCCGACGCATTAGGAGTGGTTGCGCGAGCCCGTGGAATGACTGAAGTTGCTCGCGAGGCCGGGATTTCACGCGAGAGCCTCTATCGTGCATTGAGCACAGACGGGAACCCCGAATTTGCCACCGTGCTCCGCGTTTTGCGCGCCCTTGGACTGCAACTCTCCGTCATTCCGGTGCAGCAACGAAAGTCCGCCTGATTCACGCGCCTCTTCGCGCACCCACTCCCGCCGGCTCATGCTTGTGCGCCATCAGCTCCGCCGCCTTCGCCGCGATGTGCTCCGCGCTCACTTCCAGTTCCTTCACCAGCTCCCACGGCGCTCCGGATTCCCCAAAGCGATCCTTCACACCGATGGCCGCGGTGATCGACGCGTGCCCATATAACCGCGGGCTCTCCGTCATCACCGAGCTCACCCGTCCGGCCAGCGCGCCAATCTGATGCTCTTCCGCGGTGACAATGACGCCGGTTTCAAGCGCCGCCCGCACAATCGCTTCCGTGTCGATCGGCTTGAGCGTGTGCATGTTGAGAATGCGCGCGGTGTAGCCGTATTCGTTCCTCAGGATCCACGCGGCCCGCATCGCTTCCGGAACCTCGGGGCCGCAGGCGATGATGCTCAAATCCTCGCCTTCGTCGCGGCAATCCTCGTCGAGGCGAGTCTCAAAAGCTTCCGCAAAATTGGCCGCCTGATGGCGCAGCCGGATGCGGTTCGCCTTGCCGAAGACAAACGGCGTGGCCTCGTCGTTTATGATCGGCGTGGCCTCCCGCGCAAAGCGGATGTACTTCGGCCCCTGGTGCTGCGACAGCAAATAGCTCGTTGCCTTGCGCGCCTCCACCACGTCGCACGGCACCACCACCGCCATGTTCGGCAGTCCCATCATGGCAAACAGATCTTCGAGCGCCTGGTGCGTCGCGCCGTCGGGCCCCACCGACACTCCCGCGTGCGCACCAACCATCAGCACATTCAAGTTGGCGTAGCACACCGACACCCGAATCTGGTCCAGGTTCCGCGCCGCGGAAAACGTTGCATACGAGCCCACCACCGGCAGCTTGCCTTCCCGCGCCAGTCCTGCCGCCGCCGCGGTCGCCGACTGTTCCGCAATCCCCATGCTCAGCCATCGCGCCGCGCGTTCCGGCTTGCCCGCGTAAAAGTCGCTGATGGTGATCGAGCCCGAAATGTCCAGCCCCAGGCACACCACGCGCTCGTCTCCGCCATTGGCCGCCAGCGCCTGCCCCAGCCCCTTGCGCGTAGGCTCCATCGCCACTTTCATTGATGCGCCGCCGTTCCACCAATAGTCGCGGCTGAACTGCGGCATCGCGGCTTCCAGCTTGCCCTCGGCCTCCGCCTGGAAATACTTCGCCCCCTCCAGCAACCGCTCCACTGGAATTTTCTCGGCCAGCCCCAGTTCGCGCAGCGCCGCGTCCAACTCCTCGCGATTCGGCGTCTTCCCATGCCACCCGGCCTGGTTTTCCATAAAGCTCACGCCCTTGCCCTTCACCGTGTCCGCCAGGATCACCACCGGCTTGCCTTCCGCTGCGCCGGCCTCCGCGAACGCCCCTACCAGCGCCTGCATGTCGTGCCCATCCACGCGCATCACCGTCCAGCCGAAGCTCGCGTACTTCTCGGCCAGCGGCTCAACCTGCATTACGTCCTTCACCCATCCGTCGATCTGCAGCCGATTGCAGTCGATAACCGCAACAATGTTGTCCAGCTTGTAATGCCCGGCCTCCATCGCCGCTTCCCACACCTGGCCTTCCTGTTGTTCCCCATCGCCCATCAGGCAGAAAACCTTGTGCGTCTTGCCATCGAGCCGCGCAGCCAGCGCCATGCCCACCGCAATGCTCAGCCCCTGGCCCAGCGAGCCCGTTGAAACCTCCACGCCGGGCAGCTTAAGCCAATGCGGATGCCCCTGAAACGGCGACCCCAGCTTGCGCAGCGTCACCACATCGTCAAGCGCGCAGAACCCCGCAAACGCCAGCCCCAGATAAAGGCTCGGCGCCTTGTGCCCCGCCGACCACACAATGCGGTCCCGCTCAGCCCACGCCGGGTTGGCCGGATCGTGCCGCGCCACGTGCAGGTAGAGCGCGGCCGTAATGTCCATGATGGACAGCGTGCCCCCGGCATGTCCGGACCCCGCCGCGCACAGCGCCACCAGGTCATAGCCGCGCATCAGGTTCGCAGCCTCCCGCAGTTGCTCAATCGAGTATTCCCTGCTCACGTTTCCCGTAGCCGAATCAATAATTGCCATCGCGTACTCCTAACCCTTCCCGTCCCTGAATCTCGCAGCAAAATTACGGGCGTCATCCTGAGCTAAGATCGCCGCGGCGACCGCAGTCGAAGGACCCGCATTTCGGCGTCGCCCACTACCCTTAGCCGCTGAGGGATGATTTTCAGTCCGTCTCGACATTCGCAACCAACTGTCAGCGCAGGTTCTTCTCAACCCACGCGCCAATTCTGCCCAGCGCCAGCTCCAGTTGTTCCATAGAATTGGCCACGCTGAAGCGCAGATACCCTTCGCCATAGCAGCCGAAAGCCGTGCCGGAAAGCGCGGCCACTCCGGCGTCGTCCAGCAGCGCGTCCGCCAGCGCCTTCGACTTCCACCCCGTCTGCTCAATATTGGGAAACACATAGAACGCGCCTTTAGGCATGCGGCAGCGGAACCCGGGAATGCGATTCAGCCCATCGGCAAATAACCGGCTGCGCCGCTCAAACTCGAGCCGCATCCGCTCCACCGGGCTCTGATCGCCGGTGATGGCCGCCACGCCCGCGCGCTGCGTAAAACTCGCGGTGCAGGAATTGGAATTGGTCATCAGCCGCGTGAACTGCGCGGCCAGGTCCGCCCGCATCACGCCGTATCCCATGCGCCAGCCGGTCATCGCGTAGGTCTTCGAGAAACCATCCAGCAGAATCGTGCGGTCCCGCATCCACGGCAGCGACAGGATGGAAAACGGCTCGCCTTCAAACTGCAGCCGGCTGTAAATCTCGTCGGACAGGACCATGATGTCGCGATCGCCGACGGCATCGGCGATCTTCTCAATGTCGCGCCTCGACAATATCCCACCCGTCGGATTCTGCGGTGAGTTGAGAATGATGAGCCGCGTGCGATCCGTGATCAGCAATTCCAATTCCGCCGGATCGACGGCGAAATCGCGCTCTTCGCGCAGCGGAATCGGCACCGCCGTTCCGCCCACGTAATTGATCATCGACTCATAAATCGGAAAGCCCGGATTGGGATAGATCACTTCGTCGCCCTCGTCGATCAGCGACAGCATGGCGTAAAAAATGATCGGCTTGCCCCCGGGCACCACCACCACCTCATCCGCAGTCACCTCCACCTTACGGCTGCGGCTCACATACTCGGCAATCGTCTGCCGCAACTCCGGCAGTCCGGCCGAAGGTCCGTAATGGGTCCAGCCGCCATGCAACGCCTCGGCCGCGGCTTCCACAATGTTCGCGGGCGTGTCAAAGTCAGGCTCCCCAATCTCCAGATGGACGATGCTTTTGCCTTGCCGTTCCAGCGCCTTTGCCTTGCTCAAAACTTCAAACGCGGTTTCCGTGCCCAGCCGCGCCATGCGCGGGGCCAGGTGGAGTTGATGCGAAATTGTCTGCGTAATCATGGTTGCTGCTCCTCGGGCTCGCCGTCCGGGCTCCACGGAGGAATCGCCCCGGACTCACCAAGCCCAAACGGAGAAGGATCATAGGTCCGGCGAAAGACCGTGGTATGTGATGCGCAACACCATGAACGCCACCGCAATACTTCTCATGCTGCAGTCAGCGCTTGACGAATCCAGTTTTGGAGTTTCCGGAAGGAGCAGGGGCCTTCAGGCCCTGAATTGAGGCCCAGTGTCGCGGGCTTTAGCCCCGGGCCCTTCGCGCGGCGTGCTGAATACCCATTCACCAAACACACCGCCAATGCACCGTCGCCGACTCCGTGCACCGACGTGACGACCGCTCACGGTGTTGCAACCCGTCCCTGAACTCCGCCGCACTCCGCGCATTCGGGAATCCTCTGGCCCTCCCGCCGCATCCACCTCTTGTGACCTGGCCGTAACCCCTTTCCCGCCAACCGACCCCTTTACAATTCTCAATTGAGGAGATTCCCCATGGCATATGAAGTACCACCGCTTCCTTACGACTACGCGGCCCTCGAGCCCACCATTGATGCCGAGACCATGCACCTCCACCACGACAAGCACCACCAGGCGTACGTCAACAACGCCAACGGCGCCCTGGAGAAGCATCCCGAACTCGCCAAAAAATCCGCCGAAGACCTGCTCCGCGACCTGAACGCCATCCCCGAAGACGTTCGCGGCGTCCTGCGCAACAACGCCGGCGGCCATTCCAACCATTCCATGTTCTGGGCCATCATGGCGCCCGCCAGCAAAGGCGGAGGCGGCGCACCCACTGGCGCCCTCGCCGACCAGATCAAGACCGAATTCGGCGATTTTGAAGCCTTCAAGAAGACCTTCAACGAGACCACTGCCAAGCAGTTCGGCTCGGGCTGGGGCTGGCTGGTGTGGCAGGGAGGCAAGCTAAAGGTCATCACCACCCCCAACCAGGATTCTCCGCTCTCGCAGGGCCTTTATCCCATCCTCGGCAACGACGTGTGGGAGCACGCCTACTACCTCACCTACCAGAACCGCCGTCCCGACTATCTGGCAGCATGGTGGAACGTGGTCAACTGGGCGGAAGCCGCCAAGCGCTTCGAACACGCCAAGAAGTAGCCGCAGAATCCAGCCAACGAGGGATGAAGCGAGTGACGAAGAAGTGAAAGAGTGAAGAAAGTGAAAGGAACAGGTTCACCCCTTTCACTCCTTCACTCCTTCACTTCTTTACTCCTTCACCCGTTCACCGACCACTGATCACCGGCCACCGCCATGCGCCTCTTCATCGGGATTCCCATGGCCGAAGCGGTTGTTCACGAACTTGCCTCGGTCCGCGCGCAACTGGAACGGCCCTCCGACGGCCTGCGCTGGTCTGCGCCGGAATCGTGGCACATCACCCTCCAGTTCCTCGGCAACACCCGCGCGGACCAATTGAACTGCCTGATCGCTGGCCTGCGCGCCATCGTCTCGCCGCTGGTTCCGGTCAAGCTCGATGGGCTCGGCTTCTTCGATCGCGCCGGCATCTTTTTCGCGCCGGTCCTGCTCTCGCCGGAGTTGATCGCGCTCGAGCGCCAGGTTGTGGCTGCCACCAGCCGCTGCGGCTTTCTGCCGGAGACGCGCCCTTACCACCCCCACCTCACTCTCGCGCGCAATCGCGGCCAGAGCGCCGGCATCCGCCAGCTCAAATCCGCCGTCCTTCCCCAGCCGCATTTTCCCGCCTTCGCCGCCCGCGAGTTTCTCCTCTATGAAAGCTTTCTCGCCTCCGCCGGTTCGCGCTACGAAGTACGCGAGCGGTTTGCCTTCACGAGCAAGTAAGAATATTCCACGTGGAACATTATTTATAACTTATTTAAATACAATAAGTTATAAGATAACTAACAAGTAAATATGCGAGGTGTGAGTGATTTAAATTACAACTTGCGCCCCCTGCTCCTGTCCCGAAGCCGGACCAGGCAGCGCTTTTCCGAATTCCCCGAGACTGCACTACACTAGCCTTCACCGAATCAGGCGGGGTTAGGATACAGACTTCATGGGAACAAAGAAGCCAAATCGCCGCCAGTTTCTGGTTGCGGGTTCCAGCGCTGCATTCATCGCTGCTGTGCCCCCAATTCCTTCCGGCGCGGAAAGCCGTTCGCAGGCAGACGCTCCGGTCGAGCCCGCGGATCGCGAGTCGCAGTCCTACTCGGCCGCCGAACTCATTGAGTACGGGCCGCAGCGCACTTTCAGCGGCGACAAAGCAACCCAGGTAGCCATGCCGATCGGCGGCATCGGGACAGGTTGCATATGCGTCAACGGCTCGGGTGGGCTTCAGGACTTCTCCATTCGGACGCGGCCTGAAACAACCGCCCTGCCTTCCGGATTCACGTCAAACTCGCCGGAAGCCGCCTTCGCCATCCTTCACATCAAGGGTCCGGCTCCTGTTACCAAACTCGTGGAGGGGCCTTTTCCGCCATTCAAGATCTTCGACCAGGGACTGCAGGGGCAGGGCTTGCGCCGCGGCGGTTTCGAGGGATTCCCGCGATTTGAGAAATCGAATTTCCGCGGAGAGTTTCCCTTTGCCGAAGTGCGTTTCGCCGATCGTGCTGTTCCCCTGGATGTCTCCCTCATAGCGTGGAGTCCCTTCATTCCCCTAGACGATAAAAACTCCGGCGTACCCTGCGCCATCCTCGAGTACACCCTGCACAATACTTCGCCGCAAGCGGTCGACTACCAATTCTCCTATCACCTGTCGCATCTTGCGCCGGGTTGCAATCCTGACCAGGCCGCCAGCGCCAATGCCGTGCTCGAGGACCGCGGAGCATTCCTGTTCAATCGCGAGGCGCCCAACGCGGAGTCCTACGGCAGCGCAACGCTCACCACGATCGGCGTGAAGCCGAAAATCAAGGCCATGTGGCTGCGCAGCCCCGGGTGGGAGTTCGATTCCCTTTCAGCCTTGTGGCGCGAAGTTTCTTCCGGAAACTTCACAACCAACGAAGGTTCCAACACGGTGGATAAAGCCGGCCGCAATGGCGCCTCGATCCTTGTGGAAGGACATCTCAAGCCCGGCGACTCCCGCACCTATCCCGTCCTCATCGCCTGGCACTTTCCCAACTGCTATCTTCGCGAAGGCGGACTGCCGCCGGCGCAGAATGCCCCGGCCATCCAGGGCGAAACTGGTTGCCGCACCGTTCCAGCGGACGAACCCCCGCCGTGGCGCCCGTTCTACTCCACTCAGTGGAAAGACGCCCGCGACGTCGCCAATTACGTGGACCAGAATTACCATACGTTGCGCGCGCGCACAGTAGCGTTCCACCAGGCCCTGTTCAACTCCACGTTCCCTCCTTACGTGCTTGACGCCATCTCCGCCAACCTCGCCATCCTCAAGTCGCCCACCATACTGCGCGAGGCAAACGGCAACATCTGGGGATGGGAGGGCTGTTTCCCGGATGCGGGCTGCTGCCACGGTTCCTGCACCCACGTCTGGAACTATGCCCAGGCGCTGCCGCATCTCTATCCGCAACTGGAACGCACGCTGCGCAACCTGGAACTGGTCCGGTCCATGGACGACCGCGGGCATGTCAACTTCCGCGGCGCCATCCCCGACGGACCTGTCGATCACACCTGGCACGCCGCGGCCGACGGCCAGCTGGGCGGCATCATGAAGGTGTACCGCGATTGGCAAATCTCCGGCGACGCCGACTGGCTGGCCCAGATGTATCCGCTGGCCCAGCGCTCCCTTGAATTCTCGATCGCCACCTGGGATCCCGACCATCGCGGCGCGCTCTTTGAGCCCCATCACAACACCTACGACATCGAATTCTGGGGCCCGGACGGAATGTGCACCAGCATCTACCTCGGCGCCCTCTCTGCCATGGCCATCATGGCGGAAACGCTGGGAAAATCCGCGGATGCCAGGTTCTACGGGGATCTTGCGAAATCCTGCGCCGCATTCATGGACCAGCAGCTCTTCAACGGCGACTATTACCAGCAGAAGGTGGAATTCAACGATCTCCGCGACCAGTCCTTCGTCCAGTCCATCGCCGGCGTCGACGAATCCAGCAGCGAGATGCAGCAACTGCTCAAGCGGGAAGGCCCCAAATACCAATACGGAAGCGGCTGCTTGTCCGATGGCGTCATCGGCGCATGGATGGCGCGCATCTACGGGATCCCTACGCCCCTGGCGCAGAAGAACATCCACTCCACCCTCCAGGCCATCTTCCGTAACAACTTCAAGACCGACCTGAGCCAGCACGCCAACCCTCAGCGCCCCGGCTATGCCCTGGGCCACGAACCCGGCCTGCTGTTGTGCTCCTGGCCGCGCGGCCAAAAGCCGACCCTTCCCTTCGTTTACTCCGACGAAGTGTGGACCGGAATTGAATACCAGGTGGCTTCCCACCTCATTCACGAAGGACTCGTCGATGAGGGCCTCACCATCGTGAAGGCCCTTCGCAGCCGCTACGACGGGCGCGTTCGCAATCCCTGGGACGAGTATGAATGCGGCAACTGGTATGCGCGCGCCATGTCGAGCTTTGCGCTGGTCGGGGCACTCTCCGGCTTCCGCTATTCGGCTGTGGATCGCGTGCTGCACTTCGCGCCCAGGCTGAGCGTACGCCCCTTCATCAGCTTCTTCTCAACAGCTTCCGGCTACGGCGCCATCACGGTCGAAGACAAAAACATTTCCGTTCGCATCATCGAAGGCGAACTGAAGATTGACGCGCTCGAGTTCACCGATACCAAGGGCGTTCGCTCCATCGAGTGGAAGACCGTAGTACGTCCAGATGCGCCTGCAACAAGGGCGCTATAGCAACTAGAAATTGGAGCGGCGTGGTTCTTCGCTCTACATGCCAGACCTCTGGAGCTTCCGCTGACCCATTCTGAAAGGACAGCCGGGCATCGCCAATTTAAGATGCATTTGAGGAAACCCGACGCAAATGGTGGGCGTCAGACGATCCTCCCATTCCGTGGGCGCATCGTTTGAAGTGGAACACGAGCCGAGGGTAAGGGCCATGGCGGTCTGTCTGAGGAGGACAACGGTTTGACCAAGCCGGCGAATGGACGCTCACGAGTGGTCATCGAACAAGTAGAGCCGCGCGTGAATGGCGGGCGGCATCCGGCGCGGCGCGTGGTTGGCGACCAAGTCACCGTGCGCGCCGCCATCTTCGCCGATGGTCATGACCTGGTGCGCGCGCAGCTGCTTTCGAAGCACGCCAGCGAGAGACGCTGGCGCGTAGCCCCGATGATCGCGGGCGTCAACGACGCCTGGAGCGGCAGCTTCACCGTGGACCGCCTGGGCATGTGGAACTATTCCATTGTCGGCTGGGTCGATCACTTTGCCACCTGGCTCAGCGACTTGAGGAAGCGGCTGGCTGCGCAGCCCGCGGTCTCCGCGAGCGCCGAAGTGCGCCTCCCTTCCCAACCGGGATACGAAAAGTCGGCCGTGAGCACGGCGGCCACGGTAGGCAAGCTGATGGGCCTCTCTGAAGACCGGCTCGAGGGCTTGAAGAAGCAGGTGCTCGACGCGGCGACCACCGCCGGCGAAATCCCCCTGGCCCTGCGCACCGGCGCAATCCTGCTGGAGCAAGCCGCGGTGCGCGCCCGCGGCGCCGATACGCGCAAGCTGTCTGAAGCAGCGCGGACGCTCCGCGCGCTTGCTGAGGAGAATCGCCCCTATTACGACTTTCCGCTGACGCAGGAACAGATCGATGTGGCGGAGAAGTACCCCGATCTGCAGTTCGCCACGCGCTGGGAGCCCGATCTGTGCGTCTGGGCCGATCGCGAACGCGCCCGCTTCTCCGCCTGGTACGAGCTATTCCCGCGTTCGGCGGCGAAGGAGCCCGGGCATCACGGCACCTTCGCGGATGTCGAGGCGCAATTGCCGGAGATTGCCGCGATGGGTTTCGACATTCTCTACCTGCCGCCCATTCATCCCATCGGCCGCGCCTTTCGCAAGGGCAAGAACAACTCCGTAACTGCCGCGCCCGGCGATGCAGGCAGCCCTTGGGCCATTGGCGACGCCGACGCAATCACGGCGCCCGCGCATCCCGACGACCACGGCGGTCACAAGTCCATTCATCCCGAGCTGGGCACATTTGATGACTTCGACCGGCTGGTGAAGGCCACGCGGGCCGAGGGCATGGAGATCGCGCTCGACATCGCCTTCCAGTGCTCGCCCGACCACCCCTGGGTGAAGGAGCATCCGGAGTGGTTCAACCTCCGCCCTGACGGCTCCATCCAGTACGCGGAGAACCCTCCCAAGAAGTATCAGGACATTTACCCGCTCAACTTTGAGTCGACAGACTGGCGCCGGCTCTGGGATGAGCTTTGCTCTGTTTTCGAGTTCTGGATCGAGCGCGGGGTGCTGGTTTTTCGCGTGGACAATCCGCACACCAAGGCCATGGCGTTCTGGGAGTGGTGCTTGGGAACGCTGCGCGCGAAGTATCCTGAGGCGATTTTTCTCGCCGAGGCCTTCACCCGGCCGCATCCGATGTACTGGCTGGCCAAGGTGGGCTTTACGCAGTCCTACACCTACTTCACCTGGCGCAACACCAAGTACGAGCTCGAAAGCTATCTGGAGGAGATCACGCGGCCACCGGTGAGCGACTTTTTCCGGCCCAACTTCTGGCCGAATACGCCGGACATTCTGCACAAGACGCTGCAGGAAGGCGGACGGCCGGTGTTCATGATCCGGTGCATCCTGGCGGCAACGCTGACGGCCAACTGGGGCATTTACGGGCCGGCATTTGAGCTGTGCGAGAACGCCCCCGCCCGCCCCGCCCCCGGCAAGACCGAAAGCGAAGAGTACCTGAACAGCGAGAAGTACGAAATCCGGCAGAGGGACCGCAACGCGCCGGGCTCGCTGGTGCCGCTCATCACTGAGGTGAACCGGATTCGCCGCGAGAACCCGGCGCTCCAGCGCAACGACACCCTGCGCTTCCACGCCACGGACAATTCGATGTTCCTGTGCTACTCAAAGTTCGCGCCCGGCAACACGCTCCTGGTAATTGTGAATCTGGATCCGGTTTACGCGCAGGCTGGCTGGACCGATCTCGATCTGGACGCGCTTGTGCTGCACCCCGGCGAAACGTTTTTGGTGGAGGATCTGCTCACTGGCGCGCGCTACACCTGGCGCGATCGCCGCAATTACATTGCGCTCCGTCCTGGAGTGCAGGCAGCGCATATCTTGCGCATTATGAAGCATCAATAGCTGCCGGTTCCGGCTTTCTTGTGGATTGGTGAAGCCGATGTGGCTGCTGATGCTTCGGTTCCGGTGGAGAGGTTGAAATCAAGTCGGAAGGGACGGCGAGGCCGCGCGCGGCCCACTCATCGCGATGAAGCTGCGACGAATGGGGTGCAGCGAAAGCGGCGCCGCTGCTCGACACAGGTTGGCAGGGTTGGTAGGGTTTTGGATATGGCAGGCGTGGAGTTGTTGCTGGAAGGAAAGACGGCGCTGATAACCGGTGGGTCGCGGGGGATTGGCGCGGAGACGGTGCGGATGTTCCGGGCGGCGGGAGCGAGGGTGGCTTTCAGCTATCGGCAGGCAGGGGACGCGGCGCGGGCGCTGGAGGAAGAGTGCGGACGGCAGACGCCCGAACGGTATGGGCCGGGCGCGGGGATCGAGACGCCGCGATCGTTTGGGCCCCTCGACGCGGGCCGCGGCAGGCTGGGGAGTGCGCCGGGGCGCGGTGCAATTTCCGGCGCGGGCAGCGCGCTGGGACGGGCAGCTGGGCAGGAAGCGGGCTGGAGCGAACGGGCAGTGTGGGGCAGCGGAATGCGGTCGGCGGGAAGCGCGCAGATGCAGAACACGCCGCTGGGGAGCCTGCCACTGCAGGGGACGCCGCTAGGGCCGCACGGCCCGGACATTCCGGGCTATGGGAATTTTGCGCGGGGGAAAGATCCGATTGGCTCGAGCTATGGCTTGCGGGCGGCGCCTTGGGATGGTTCTCCGGCGACGCCGGCTCAAAACGCCTCCCCACAGGATTCCGTGCTGTGCGTGGGGATTGAGCAGGCACTGGAGACGGCGGCGGACGGTCGGCGGCTGGTGGAAAAGGCAGTGGCGGCGCTGGGGCGGCTGGACATCCTGGTGGTGAATCACGGGATTTGGGCGGCGGAGGATGCGCCGATTGCGACCATGAGCGACGCGCAGTGGCGTCGAACCATGGGGGTGAACCTGGACGCGGTGTTCGGGCTGTTGCAGGCGGGCGTGGCTCAGATTGAGCGACAGGGAGTAGAGAGCGGGCGAAATGCAGGTCCTTCGACTGCGCCGGACGCAAAGGACGCGTCCGGCTCCGCTCAGGATGACGGCGGTGGAATGGCGCCGGCGGGGCATATTGTGTTGATCAGCTCGACGGCGGGGCAGCGGGGCGAGGCGTTCCATGCGGACTACGCCGCCAGCAAGGGGGCCCTGATCAGCCTGACCAAAAGCTTGTCGAGCGAACTGGCGCCGAGGGGGATCCGGGTGAACTGCGTGGCGCCGGGTTGGGTGGCGACGGACATGTCAGCGGGGACGATGGCGGACCCGGAGCTGGGGCCGCGGGTGAGGGCTGGGATTCCGGTGGGGAGGGTGGCCACGCCGAGAGAGATTGCCGGGCCGGTACTGTTTTTGTGCACGCCGCTGGCAGGGTTCATCAGCGGCGAGGTGTTGAATGTGAACGGCGGCGCGGTGCTGGTGGGGTAGAGGCAGGGAACAGGGATGAGGGAAAAGGGATAAGGGACAAGAAAACTTGTCGTACGCGTCTAAGGAGACAGTGGGTTGGATGTTTCTCCCACTCATCGTTCGCCGCGGCGAACGATGAATGGGGCAAAGCCCCGGGGGTTGGAAGGAGACGGATGCGGGGATTGGTTCGGATGGTGAGGGCCGGGGTACTGGTGGGGGTGGTGGCAGTGGCGCTGCCGGTTTGGGTGGCGCGGGCGCAGGGCACGGCGGCCGACAAGAATGCCGAGAAGGCGCGGGATGCGCTGAAGGCGATGATCGATGCGCTCGGCGGGCAGGCGTGGCTGGACCAGAAGAACGCGATGCGGCACGGTTTCCTGGCGGGGTTTTACCATGGCAACCCTGACCCGGGGACGACAGAGGTGTGGGAGTTTACCAGCTTCCCTGACAAGTTTCGCGAGGAGGTGACCAAGCACCGCGACGTAATTGAGTTTTTTGTGGGGAACGAGGGGTGGGAGGTGAACTACCGGGGAAAGCGGGAGCTGCCGCAGGAGTCGGTGGACGATTTTCTGCGGCGAAGGGCCCACTCGATTGAGGTGGCTGCGAGAATTTGGCTGAAGGACCCGAAGACGATTTTGGTATACGAGGGCCAGCACCTTGCGGAGCGGCACTTGTGCGACCAGGTGACGCTGATCTCGGCCGAGAACGATGCCATCACAATTTTGATGGACGCAGACACGCACCTGCCGCTGCAGCGGTCGTTCAAATGGCGCGATCCGACGTATCACGACATGAACACCGATACGGAGGACTACGCGGACTACCACGACATTGACGGGTTCCCCACGCCGCTGAATATTTCGCGGTCGAAGAACGGGGATATGACGCGGGAGTTTTATGTGCGGCAAGTGGAGTATAACCGCACGCTGCCGGATGACTTTTGGGATGTGAATGCGGCGGCGCGGAGGCTCAAGAAATAGAAGCAGGGAACAGGGAACAGAAAGACAGGCCTGAAGCCGCAGGCGATGGTCGAGCATCTTTAGGGGCATGGCGATGGAAAAAGCTACATTTGGAGCGGGGTGTTTCTGGGGCGTGGAGATGAAGTTAGCCGCGATTCCCGGGGTAACACGGACGGCGGTGGGGTATGAGGGCGGAGCGATGGAGAAGCCATCATACCAGGACGTGTGCACGGACCAGACGGGGCACGCGGAGGTGGTGGAGCTGGAGTTCGAGCCGGAAAAGGTGAGCTACGGCGAATTGCTGGACGCGTTTTTCGCGCTGCACGATCCGACGACCATGAACCGGCAGGGGCCGGACTGGGGGACGCAGTACCGGAGCGTCGTTTTCTTTCACTCGCCGGAGCAGGAGCATGCGGCGAAGGCGAAGATTGAGGAGCTGACCGAGTCAGGGCGATTCAAGCCGAAGCGGATTGTGACCCAAGTGGTTCCGGCGGGGACGTTCTGGCGGGCGGAGGAGTATCACCAGCGATATTTAGAGAAACGGGGAGTGGCGAACTGCCATATTTAGAACAGGGAACATGGATCGGAGAACAGGGAACAAGGGGCCAAGGCAGCGAGCTCCCGGGCTGCGCCAATTTCAGAGAATTGCTCTAATCGCGGCGATGGCGGTGGTGGACGTAGCGGCCGATCATCCAGCCCACGGCGCTGCCCACGAGCACGTCTGAAGGGAAGTGCTGCCGGGCGAGGACGCGGGATACGCTGACGCCGGTGGCAAGGCCGTACGCGGTGATTTGGGTCAGGATGCCGGGGTACTCTGAGGCGATGACGGCGGCCGACGACCAGGCCACGATGGCGTGGGTGGATGGAAACGATGAGTCCAGGCCGACGCTGGACTGGAAGAATCTGCCCTTGGCATCATCCAGCGTGGGCCGCTCGCGCATGGTGATGGCTTTCATCACGTAGTCCACTGCGAGACTGTCGAGCATGGCCTCGCCGCCCAGGATGCCGGTTTCAGTGGCATGATCGTCCTGGTGCAGCTTTCCCATGGCGAAGAAGGCGACCGGCGCGGCAACCATCAAGCCGGTGAGGCCGTTGGAAGCCGTGGAGGCGTCGCTGTTCAGACTTGTGTCCAGAAAATGGTCGGACATGACCTGGTGATCGGTGGTGACCACGGCCGTTGTGGCCAGGACCAGCACCACGGGGCCGAACGCGTTCGATGTATTCAGGTGAATGGGACTGGTCCAGATGGCCTCCTGGTCCTTGAGGATGTTGCGGGGCGTGTTGCGCACTGTGGCAGCATCGGGGTCGGGCTTCCCTTTAGGCCGACGCGCCGCTCGATCGGCGAATTCGTGCTTTGCAAACCGAGCTATTTACTACAGCAGGAAATACGAATATGTGAATAGGAAAAATTTCAAGGGCCGGCGGCCTCCGAAACGGGAAGAGGGTGCAGCGGGCGATCCGGGAGGAAGTCTGATGACAGTGACGCGCGCTCGCTTTGCGCCGTCGGGCCGGCGGCCGGGCGGCGACCCCTTCGATCTCGACGACGAGGCGTCCTACCGCGCCTGGCGCGACGCGAAGTTGGCGCGGTATCCCAGGCGCGCCGAGGATCTCGTCGTCGAAATTCGCGACCCCGCGCTTCCGAGCGCGGCAGAGCGCGAGGCCATCGCCGAACGATGCGGCCGAGCCAACGCTGCGCTCTACGTCTTTACGCAGGCGCCGCGGGACGAGCGAAGCCTGCGCCGCGATCTCATCGCGTTCGGCGCCGCGTTCGGCCTGACGGCGATCGAGGACCATCGCTCGGCCGAGGCGGGGACGGCGTCGTCAGCATCGAGGTCGTTCGCGACGGCGGCCGGCTCGGCTACATTCCTTACACCGATCGGCCGATCAGTTGGCACACCGACGGCTATTATAACTACCACGGCCCCGAGCGTTGCGTGCGCGCAATGCTGTTGCATTGCGCCCGCGACGCGGATGCGGGCGGGGAAAATCGCTCTGCTCGATCCCTAAGTCGCCTATCTCAGGCTGCGCGACCTCGATGCCGGGCATATCGAGGCGCTCATGCATCCCCAGGCGATGAGATCCCGGCGAACGTGGAGCCGGATGGCGCGATTCGCGCCGAAAACGTCGGCCCGGTGTTTTTCGTTCATCCCGGCGACGGCGCGCTCGGGATGCGCTACACCGCGCGCAAGCGAAACATTTCCTGGCGCGACGACGAGCGCACCCGCCGCGCGGTGGCCGCGCTGGAGCAGATTTTGGAGACCGACCCGCTGGTGTTGCGCTTGCGCATGCAGCCCGGGAGGGGTTGATCTGCAACAACATTCTTCATGACCGGACCGGCTTCGTTTCTTCCGCGCCGGCCGGACGCCTGCTCTATCGCATCCGCTATCACGGCCGTATCGCCGCCGGCGCTTAAGAGAAGGGAACACGCATGGTGCAAATCAGCGACCTCATCATCCAGCACCCCGAAGCGACCTCATTCGCCGATCTCGAACGGCTGGTGGTCGAAGCGGCGCGGGCCGGCGAAATCCATCTCTATTTCGACATCAAGCCGGAATATCAGGACACCCCGCGCAAGTGGGAGACGCGGCTCGAACTCGCCTTCTACAACGCCGAAAGGGTCCAGAAGTGACCGGG
>CAWBIG010000198.1:0-4581 GCA_963788435.1 uncultured Acidobacteriota bacterium
TAGCAATACGTAACGGTCACCGCGTCAACCGTTATGTTGTGTTCCTTGGTTCAGTTACATATACTCGTCAATGCAGCGATGGTCGTGACTGTATCCTGGTGATGGCCGCCGGGATTCAGTGCTGGTACAGTTCGACGTCCAGGCATCCGGCGACAGCCAGGTCAGCGATCCCGTTGTTGCCGGCATGGCGTGGTAGTGAACACCCAACCGACAGTTTCCAGGTGACGGATGGAACGTGAAGGTTTTCCGTGACATAAACGTTCTGGTGATTCAGCGAAGAGGTCGCTTGACCGCCGGATAGTAAAGAGCAATGGTGGAGGATGAAGTAAAGTAAAACGTAGAGCCTTGCCGGCGCAGCGAGCCGTCCAGCGGGCGGCTGGAATCTGCTCTTGCAGGTTGAAGCCGGCAGCGCCACCATTTCCTCTTAGCCGACGAGTATATCCGATTGGCTGGTGGTCGCTGGTTGCTCTTCATTCGCTCCTCACTCCGGAATGTGCTCTAGACCGTGACTACAAGGCCGATGCTTGTTGGAGGCCAACCAGGTGAGCTTCGCGCAAGGACTGAGATCTCCGGCATAGGCTTCTGGCCGATGGCAAGGCGGAAGTCGTCTTCTTCTTCTTCTTGTGCATCTACTGGCTCCATCATATGCTTGGCTTCGGCCAGCGCGGCTTCCACTTCGGTCTTGTCGGCTGCCTGCACCTTCTCGCCGGAGTCCTTCAGCATCTTCTCGATGTTGTAGACCATCGAGTCCAGCGAGTTGCGCGACTCCACCTCTTCGCGTTTCTCCTTGTCCTCGGCCGCATGTGCCTCGGCTTCCCTGGCCATCTTCTCCACCTCTTCCTTGCTCAGTCCGGAGCTGGAAGTGATGGTGATGCGCGTGTCCTTGCCGGTGGCGTTGTCCTTGGCGGTCACGTTCAAAATGCCGTTGGCATCGATGTCGAAAGTGACCTCGATCTGCGGAACACCCCTCGGGGCGGGCATGATTCCGCCCAGCTTGAACTTGCCCAGGGTGCGGTTCTGCGCCGCCATGGGCCGCTCGCCTTGGAGGACGTGGACCTCGACCTCGGTCTGCGAGTCGGCTGCTGTCGAGAAGGTCTCCGTCTTCTTGGTCGGAATGGTGGTGTTGCGCGGGATCATCTGCGTGGCCACGCCGCCCAGAGTTTCGATCGACAGCGTCAGGGGGGTTACGTCGAGCAGCAGCAGATCCTTTACCTCGCCCGCGAGCACACCAGCCTGCACTGCAGCGCCCACAGCCACCACCTCATCGGGGTTGACGCCGCGGTGCGGCTCCTTTTCGAACAGTTGCTTCACCATCTCCTGGATTTTGGGCATGCGCGTCTGGCCGCCGACCAGAACCACCTCGTCGATGTCTTTGGGCGTGACGCCGGCATCGGCCATGGCCTTTTTGCAGGGCTCCAGCGAGCGGTCGAGCAGGTCCTGCACCATCTGCTCCAACTTGGCCCGCGTTAGTTTGCGGACCAGGTGCTTGGGTCCGGTGGCGTCCGCGGTGATGAAGGGCAGATTGATCTCGGTTTCGACCGTGGTCGAGAGCTCGATCTTGGCCTTTTCGGCCGCATCCTTCAAGCGCTGAAGCGCCATTTCATTGCCCTTGGAGCTAAGGTCGAGGCCTTCGTCGTGCTTGAACTCGGCAATGAGCCAGTCCACGATGCGCTGGTCGAGGTTATCGCCGCCCAGGTGGGTGTCGCCGTTGGTGGATTTGACCTCGATGACGCCTTCACCCACTTCCAGGACGGAGATATCGAAAGTGCCGCCGCCGAAATCGTATACGGCAATGGTCTCGTCCTTCTTCTTGTCCAGGCCGTAGGCCAGCGCCGCCGCGGTGGGCTCATTAACGATGCGCTTGACGTCGAGGCCGGCGATTTTGCCGGCGTCCTTGGTGGCCTGGCGCTGAGCGTCGTTGAAGTAGGCCGGAACGGTGATCACAGCCTCAGAGACGGTCTCGCCCAGGTAGGCCTCGGCTGACTTTTTCAGCTTTTGCAGGATCATGGCCGAAATCTCCGGCGGGGTGTATTCCTTTCCCTGCGCGATTATGGCCACGTGGTCGCCCTGCTGGACCACCTTGAACGGGACCATCTTCATTTCGTCCGAAACCTCGTTGTAGCGCCGGCCCATGAAGCGCTTGATTGAGAAAATGGTGTTCTCCGGGTTGGTGATAGCCTGGCGCTTGGCCACCTGGCCTACCAGCCGCTCGCCGCTCTTTGAAAACGCGACGATGGAGGGCGTGGTTCGCGCACCCTCTTCATTTGCAATGACTTTTGGCTCTCCACCTTCCATTACAGCGACGCACGAGTTGGTGGTTCCAAGGTCAATTCCGATGATTTTTGCCATGATTTGGCTCCCTGCATTCTAAGAAATACCGACATAGATAGGATGCTGCATTGAGTGGATTAGTGTCAACTTTTCTTGATGGGATATTTGTAAGAAACTCTGTTTGGCTTCAATTCGCGTTGGACCGAAGCGGTTGTGGAGTCGGGAATTTGGTGTTGCGCCAGGAGCGGCGGCCGTCACAGGAATCGGTCGTGCAGTCGGGGTAGGCTGGTCGGTTCAAAAGTCCTGTGACCACCGCCGCTCTCCAACCCGCTCAAGCCGTGCACCATACGCATCCCTCCGCTCAGGCGCGCTATCCCCTCACGCAGGGGGTAAATCCGTGGCTGGTTACGGTGTCGGTGATGCTGCCGACGTTCATGGAGGTGCTGGATACGGCCATCGCGTCGGTGGCGCTGCCGTACATTGCGGGCAGCCTATCGGCCTCGAACTCCGAGGCTACGTGGGTGTTGACCAGTTACCTGGTGGCTAACGCGGTGATTCTGCCGGCGGCAAACTGGTTTGCGCGGCGCTTCGGGCGGAAAAACTTCCTGCTGTTTTGCGTGGTGATGTTCACCATCTCCTCGTTCTTTTGCGGGGCCGCGCCGTCGCTGGCTGTGATCTTGCTAGCGAGGGTGTGCCAGGGCGCCGGCGGCGGGGCGCTGCAGCCGCTGTCGCAATCCATCCTGCTGGAAAGCTTCCCGGTGCAAAAACGCTCCCAGGCTATGGCCGCGTATGGACTGGGCATCGTGGTTGCCCCGGTGATCGGGCCGACCCTGGGCGGCTGGCTTACGGACACATTCAGTTGGCGTTACGCGTTCTACATCAATATTCCGGTAGGCATCCTGGCGGTGATTCTGATTAGCCGGTTTGTGCACGACCCGCCCTTCATCAAGAACGCAAAGGTGGGCCCGTTCGACAATATCGGCTTTGGTCTGCTGATGGTGTGGGCGGGCTGCCTGCAGGTGGTGCTGGACAAGGGCCAGGAGGATGACTGGTTCGGGGCGATCTGGGTGCGCTGGGCCGTGGCCGCATTGATCGTCGCTTTCGTCGGATGGGTCTGGCGCTCATGGAGCAATCCGAAGGGGCTTGTGGACCTGCACATCTTGAAGGACCGCAACTTCCGCACCGGCTGCTTCCTGATTGCGCTGCTGGGCATGTGCATTTACATCACCATCGCCATTCTTCCGCTCTACTACCAGGAGATTCTGGGCTACACGGCGTTCACGGCGGGACTGGTGGTGGGGCCGCGCGGGATCGGATCGTTTATAGGGTCGCCCCTAATCGGCATTCTGGGATCGCGGTACGATAACCGCAAGTTGCTCTCCCTGGGCTTCATCGGTTTCGGAGTCTGCTCACTGTATTTCGGCATGGTGAACCTGGACATTGGCCCATTCACGCTGCTGCTGCCGATTACGCTGACCGGATTCGCGCTCAGTTTTGTGTTTGTGCCGCTGGCCACGCTGAGCACCGCCACCATTTCGCGCGAAGAGATGGGCAACGCGACCGGGCTCTTCAACATGCTGCGCAACATCGGCGGCTCGATTGGCATCGCCATGGCCACGACGGCGATCATCCGCCGCGCGGCGTATTACCAGACGGAGATTGGCGCGCACGTGACGGCGACCGACCCTGCCTTACAGCAGAAGTCGCAGATGATTGCAGGCTACCTGGGGCAGCACCTGGGCCGCGCGGCCGGACGGCCCGGCGCCATGGGGCTTCTCTACGGGCTCATGCAGCAGCAGTCGGCAATGCGTGCGTACGTGGATGTGTTCCGCTGGACGGCGCTGCTGGCGTTCTTCTGCGCCGGCGCGGTGTGGCTGTTCCGCAAACCGCCCGCGCATCACGATGTACCAGAGGGCTTGCACTGAGTCCGAAAGCAACCTGCTCTTGCCTGCACCGCTTCTCACGTCTCGAACGCCGGGCCGGCCAGTTTGCTGGCTGGATGTTCAGAACGGTCATAAACCTAACTTGAAGCGCGGGCGAGCGGCGGAGGGTTTTCGCGATTTCCCCTCCTTGCCAGTGGCCAAGGAGAATCGCTTCTGCAGCCGCAGGACGCTCGCCCAAAACCAGCTTTCAGTCGCCAGTTCTCAGCTCTGAGCCAAGAGCCTCAGCCATCAGCTAAATCAAAGGTGCGAAGCGCCGTGCTTGCTCGTCGTACTGCTCGATTCGCCCGGAGAGAATGTCGTAATACCAGCCGTGCACTGAAAGCGACCCCTGCGCCAGCGCTTTCGCCACCGCGGGTTGCGCCTTCAG
>CAWBIG010000199.1:0-51250 GCA_963788435.1 uncultured Acidobacteriota bacterium
TACCTTGTCGATTAATGAATGAACCTTCTTTGCTCCCGCTGGGTTGATCCAGTCCACCAGTCTCCTCGGGCGCGGATGTACGGGTTTTTCACTCATGGAACTGATCCTCCTCCCCGTCCTTACTCACTGGTCTTCTTTCCCTTCCCAGCCATCTTCGTCGGCTGCCTTCCCCGATCCATTTCTGTCGCCGGTTGCCCGGTCACATGGCTTTCACCATGCTTCTGGTACTTTTCAGCCGTCCGACTACTGACAGTGCTTCGCTCGCCATTTCGCTCTCGCTTATAGGTCTGCTTACTCCGGTGCCACCCGGAGACCCTGTCAGTCCTCCTGAGGTCACGCACTGTTCTTCCGTACCGTGCCGTCCGCAAACACCTTGGTGCGGTGGGTGAATGAGAACGCCTTCGCCTCCATAGTGCAGGCTCGACCTTGTCCCACCTTTGGCCGACCGGTTCATCGGCGGGGCAGCCCCCATCGATTACGGCCCGGTACTTCTCCTCATGCCCTTCGGATTCCACCTCACGATGGACACCCTGCCCTCCGCAGTGCCAATCTCGCGCTGCGGCCAGCGAGTCGTTACTCCCGCTTTTGGATATGGCGCCCCTCATCTGGGCGCCAGAGGGACTTCAACCCCCCTGAACAATGCGCTGCTCAGCGCACACTATGCCCGCTGCTGACTTCTGCCGCACGGTCAGTGTGGATCGCTCCACTCTCAGTCCCGGTTCCGGGACATGCAGCAGACCTCCCGAGCTAAGTTCAACCGCCTTCAACGCGCAACCGCCGAATTTACAACCAGAACCCTTGATGGATATGGACTTCGCGGTCCTTTGCCCGCTCGTCCGGCGCCGTATGCCTCATATCCGGTTCTTGTCCATCGGCTCGCGTCTTTGCTCCACGCTACTTTCAGACATCACCTCGCGATGATGCCCTGGCGCTTCGCTATCACTTCTCCTCCATCAGGATGTGAAGGGGACTTGCACCCCAAAGCTGTTAAACATGCTCGGCACACAAAGGAAAGGCCTGTGCGCAACGCACAGGCCTTTCCTTTTGCATGGCTTGCGGGCGGAAACCGGGCCCGCGGAAGCTTACTTGGGCTGCTCCACGGGAGGCGCGGGCGGATTGACCGGCGCGCTCTGCTGTGTGGCGGGCGGTGCCGGCGTTGTAGGCTCGCTCATGCCCTTCAGGCCTTCTTTGAACCCCTTGAGCCCCTCGCCCAACCCTTTGCCCAGCTCCGGAAGGCGCTTGGCTCCAAAGAGCACGAGCAGCAAGACAGCAATGATGATCAGGTGGGTAGGCTGTAAGAAATCACCCATGTTGATATTCCTCCGCAGGCCGGCACAAACTCCGTCCTGCCCATTCGACTCTTCTATTGTCGCACAGGGGCAGGATTGCGTGTGTGTGAGCTAGCTCACTTGTCATGAAGCGCGGGAACGGACCGTCAATTCACCTGGGATGGCTTGCCCAGCCGTTCCGTCACCATGGTGTAAAAGCTGTGCAGGTCCTCTTCCTCGCCCATGGTGAGCCGGCGGTAGACCTTCAAGAGGGGGAACAAACGGGAACCGCGCACGTCTACGGCGGGTACAGCCACCGTGCCGCCGGGGTACTGGGTCATCTCCCAGCCGCCGTTGTAGCGCTGGCGGATAATCTCGCCCAGGTAGCTGCCCCAGAGTCGGACCTCGTAGTCCACGTCGTGCTCGGGGCTTTCGCCGATCAGGACGATGATCTCATCCAGGACGTCGATGGAATCATCGGTGAAATCGAGGGTCTTGCGGTAATCGGCGCGAGCAATTTCGACGGCGCCGCGGGCGTAGCCCTCCATCATCGCTCCCAGGTCGGGGAACGGCATCGACTCCAGTCGTTTGCGTATTTCGCTCATGACCCAGACAAGAGTATAGGCCCGGAACAAGCGCCCCCGTGCTAGGTGCGCTGGCGTTCTCATTAGACATTAGAATCGAAGCAACGGAGGTTTCGGTATCCCCTTGAAGTTGCACCAGGTTTTAGCGATCGCCTGTGGGCTGGCGCTGGCTTGCCCCATGGCGCGCCCGGCCACGCGCGACATTTATCCCGACCCCGGGCAGGCGCGGGCCGACATTGCCACGGCACTCAAGCAGGCGGAGCGGACGCACAAGCGGGTGCTGCTCGATTTTGGCGGGAACTGGTGCGGCGACTGCATCGTGCTTGACATGTACCTGCACAGCGCGCGTAACCAGTCCCTCCTCAATGCGAATTTCGTTTTGGTCCACATCAACGTGGGCCAGTTGGACGAGAATCTCGACATTGCGGAACGGTACGGCGTACCTGTTCCCCATGGCGTTCCCGAGGTTGCGGTGCTGAGCGAAGCCGGCAAGCTGCTCTACAGCACCAAAGACAAGGCGCTGGAGTTGGCGGTGCAGCGTGGGAACACAGCGGCCGTGACCGACTTCCTCAACCGCTGGAAGCCCGGGACAAAACCGTGTTCGGTGATGGAAGTGAGCTGCTGAGAATCAGTTCACAGTTGACAGTTCATAGTTCGTAGTTCTTCAGCGAAATCGCCTCGTAACTATGAACTGCGAACTGTGAACTGTCTTAGTCGTCCAGCGGCGCCAGGTGCTTGGTGTTCTGGTAGGTGTACTGGATGCGGTGGATCACGGTGATGGTGGACAGCACCGCCAGCACCCACAGGACCGGGGCCATGACGCCCGCCCACTCAAACAGGGCGCCCAGGATGATGAGCACAATGCGCTCCGGGCGCTCCATGAAGCCCACTTTGCACTGGCCGATGAGGGCTTCGGCGCGGGCGCGGCTGTAACTGACCATGAGCGACGTGATCATCACGAACGCGGTCAGCACCACATAGCGGAAGTGGTTGATGCGCGCGTAATAGACCAGCAGACCGAAGAACAGCACCACATCGGAGTAGCGGTCGATCACGGAATCGAAGAACGCGCCGAAAACCGTCACCTGGTTGGTGCGGCGCGCGACGCGGCCGTCGACCATGTCAAAGATACCCGCGCCGATGATGACCAGGCCGGCGTAAAAGAACATCCGCCCCGCGTTGAGGGCATTGGCGTGGCCGAAAAAGAACGCGGCGGCAATGTTGATGACAAGCCCGAAGAACGTGAGCACGTTGGGCGAGATGCGGGTCAGCGCCAGCCCGTGCACGATGCGATCCAATAGCCAACCGCATGCCCTGCCGAACCCGCCTGTCCACGTCATGGTCTTGCGTCCCTCGTTACTGCTCAGTGCCTTCACCATCCTCCTCGCCGCCGGCTTCGTCGTGGATGGTGGTCAGTTTCAAAATCTCCAGCTCGCGTTTGCCGTTCGGCGTTTGGATGGTGGCAACGTCGCCCACGCGCTTGCCCACAATGCCGCGCCCGATGGGCGAAGTGGTGGAAATAAGTCCCTTGGCAACATCCGATTCCTCGCTGGTGACGAGGCGGTACACGATCTCCTCGTCCTTGGTGGAATCGTAAACCACCACGGTGGATCCGAAGCCGGCGCGGTCGCGAGGGATGTTGGCCAGGTTAACCAGCGAGAGCTCCGCCATACGCCGCTTGAGCTGGCCCAGGCGCGCGTTCACAAAAGTCTGGCGCTGCTTGGCCATGTGGTACTCGGCGTTTTCGCTCAGGTCTCCCATAGCAACGGCCTTCTTGATCTCCGCCGGCAGCTCATGGGCGAGCTCATGCTCGAGAGCAGCAATTTCCTTCTGCAACTGGTTTTTGATGTGTTCGGGCATCCTCGTCCGTAGGCGGCGCGCGGGGGTCGCATACGCCGCTAAAGGGGTGACAATCCTGAGACCTCATTATACGCAACTGAGCAGCCCGCCCCTGCCAGACCTGGGCGCGTTGGCGGGTTGTAGCCCGGCAGTTACGCCCAAATCGGCATAGGGGGGAGAGTCGCCTCTCCTCCCCTGCCACACCAGCGGACAAGCGGGTCCGCATCCGGCGGTTCGAGGAGTTGAGGTCAACAGAGACGGGGGATGCCCAGTTGATCGGCCCAGCTTAGATCGAGGACTCCGTTCAGCGGTGTGCCGCTGTTGTGCCACAAGCGGTGCATATTGCCTGCCACCATCCGCGCAACATCCTGCCTTGCACCTCTTGCCCGAAGCTCTCGATATGCGGTCGTGCCGCGCCGCCATTGCTTCAGTTGGATGGCCCGCATCCGGTGGCGTATCCACTGATCCAGTTCGCGCCAGGCCCTTGGAGTTTCCGCCTTCCCGAAGTAAGCCTTCCAACCCAGCACATAACTGCGTAGTCGTTCCACCACGGTCACCCTCATACAGTTGCGCTTCACTTCACTCACTGTGACTAGCTTGTGACGGGACTTGCACCCGTAAGAGTGCGCCCATGCTGGGCGCACCAAAAGAGCCGGCGCGGCCTTCGTGGAGCCGCGCCGTCGTTGCCGGTCGAGACCGAATCAAAATTGATACGTGATGGTGCCATAGATTGCGCGCGGAGCCCCAGGGTACACGTTGAGGTAACCACTGGGTGGCGGCGTAGACCCCGGCCACAGCTCCGCGAAATAAGCGCCGCTGGAGATGTATTGGTATTCGTTGTACTCCGAGTTGGCGAGGTTCAGCATATCGACACGCAGGTTGAACGACTGCTTTTCTCCGATCTTGATGGGAGCATTTAAGGCAAGATTCACCGTCGTGTAAGAAGGCATGGTGGTATTGCTCGGGCCACCGCTCAGGTTCGACCAGAGATATTGGCTGCCGGTCGACTCGAGCCAGAAGCGCGGCTCCAGGATGGTGCGGTTGTTATGCCGGATTCCGTAATAGACGCCCGTGTTGAGGGTGATCTTGGGGACATACGAGACCGGAAGGTTGTTGTAAAAGTTGCATCCGGCAGCGGGACTCGAAGGTGTGCCGCATCCGTCCAGCGGGCCGCCGGTGACGAAGCTGGTAAAGTTCGAGGCTTCTCCGGCGAAATTCAGGAAGATATGAATGTTGCTTTTCGGATCGGCGTCGAAGAATGCGTCCACGCCGTGATAAACAGAGTCGCCGCCGTCAGAAAACTCGTCGCCGGTGGCGGTTTCATAGTCGATTTCCTGGTTGGTGTAATTGTTGTGGAAGTAATCGACACCGGCGATGAAGTTGCCCAGTCCCGGCGCGTGCATGAAGTGAACCTTGGCGCCGATTTGAGCGTAGGCGCCCTTGGCAAGCTGGTAGTAAGCCGGGTTCACAGCCTGGAACTGCCCGCCGCCGCCGCCCAACTCGGGAGAACGATAAGTGGTGTCGTAGCCGCCGTAAATCGTGATCCAATCCTTGGGCGTCACGGAAGCATCGATGCCCGGCTCGACGCCGGAGCGGCCCTCGTGCGCCCCGCAGAGTGAACCCTAGTCCTTGGCTACGTCGCCGCCGTCGGTGGTAGGAACGGGATTTCCGAAGATGTTGTGGAAAGGATCAGTCGCATTGCTGCCCGTCTGCGGATACATTGAGCAGTGGGTCAGATAAACAGGACTGGAAGTGGCGACGACCGGGCTGGTAGAAGTTGCCTGGGAAAAGTACGTGCTCGGGGCGAAAGTGAAGTCGCGCGCAGCCTGGTCGCTGTAGCTGGTGTCAAAGCCTAACACGCGCAAGCTGGGAATGATGTGAATCCGCGCGATGGGATGAAAATCGTCCTGCGCAAAAAAGCTCACATCGTCCTGCTGGAAGTAGCCGGAACGGAACTTCGATCCGGTACCGACAATCTGCTTGGCGCCGTCGCCTCCATTGAGGGGGTTGTAAAAGAGGTTGTGCGCGTTATAGACCTCGTGAATCAGGTAGCCGCCGACGCTGACCGTGTTGTAAGGAAACGCCTGGGAAAACGACGACCTGGTCGCCAAACATGTTGCTGTGGGGGTTATTCCACTCATCCACCTGGTCGCCTGTGGAGACAGCATCCTCGTTGCGCCGGTGAAAACGCCGAATGTGCGTGTACCAAGTGGAGTTCTCAAGCGTGGACGCACGGCTCGGGAGTATTCTTTCGCGCCCGTACGTCATGAACATTTCGTTGGTGTCGTATTTGTTGTAATCGGCAAATGGCAGGGTGCTGTAGAACCCGCTCGTCGCCTGGCTGTAATGGATGCCGCTCACCGGTTCCACCAGGCCCACATCGGTGCTGGGAATCACCTGGGGACGATAGCCTCCGCCCTTCGCGTACAAGACGCCCATGGCGATGCTTCCCGCGGAATAGTCCTTGATGGTCTTGCCGTACACCGATCCATTCTTGGTGGGGTTGCCGAAGCCGTCCGGAGCAACACGAAAATCGTCGCCCCGTCCCAGGCCCCCGCCCGCAACCGTGGACCATCCTTTAAATGCGCCTGAATTGCCGACGAACGCGAAATTCTGCTGTCCATAGGGGCCATCGGTGACCGCAACGCTGAGGTGATGTTCGACGGTGGGTTGAATGGGGGTGAACTCCACCCGTCCGCCCACGTCAAAATATCCCCGTTCCGCCGCTGGGCCCGGGCCGTAGTTCGTCTGCACATCCTGAATCATCAGGCTTTGTGGCATGGTGGCCGATTGCCACAAGCCGGTCGCCGGATCGGCAACCGGAATGCCGTCATAGGTGACGCCCAGCGAACCCACGCCAATAAAGCTGGTGGCCTCGCCTGCCCAACCCTGCTGAAGACCATTCATGATCACCGTATATTTGGTTCCGCCGGTTTCTCCATAGCCCACCACGTTGGTCCCCGGGGTTGAGGAAAGCATCTGCGCACCGCCAGCCACCGGGCCCGCGACATCCAACTGCTTGCGGTCGAGCACTCGAACCGTCTCCGGCATCATCATCACGTCTTCGCGCGTGGGCATCGGCTTGGCCTCGGGGTCTACGGTCCCGCGCACCACCACGCTGTCGTTTAATGCCGCCACGCTTAGTGACACTGTGAAGTTGTGCCGTGCAAGCCGGCGAGATATGTTCGGTGTAGGATTCGAACCCCGACTTTTCGACGTTGAGGATCTGCGGCCCCGTAGAAACACCGTGGAAGACAAACGTGCCATCGGAGCCTGAGGTCGTGTTCGTCACTCTGCTGGTGCCCATATCGGTCAGGGTTACCGCCGCGCCCGGAATCAAGGCGCCGGAAGAGTCGGTGATTTTGCCGGTTATGTTCACGGTGCCGGCGGCTGAGGCCACCGCAACGCCGGCCATCAAAGCCAAACATAAAATGAGTAGTCTGCGCAGCATATCTCCAAATCCTTTCGTTTCGTTGATCCATTGCGCTCTGCCTCCGAGCAATACAGGCCATCAGGGCAACAGAACGCGCACGCGCGCGAGCGCAAAGAATGATTTTGGGCGCGCGCGCCTGTTTTGGGTGCGCACGCGAGAGATCTCCTGGTCCCGGGCAATTGCCGAGTCTCTCTTCGCAAGCCGGATCGACAAGAACGCGCCTGCAGAACAGGCCGCTCAACCGAGAGCCAGGGAGCATCTCCGGCGAAGGAGAGGAGAGATCACGCAGGGAAGCGCGCAGGCGGCGGGCGAGAGGAAAAGTAGGTGAATGCAGGAGTACCGAATGCGATGCAGGCGACGGCGGCAAGCTGCACCTCGCCAAAGGCCGAAGGACCCAAGCAGGATAGCGCCGGCGCGGCCCATGCCGGTGATGCCCCTGAGCTGCGCTTTTGCGGAGCCAGGGCTAACACCACCCCCATGCTCCGTTTGCCCACGGGACGCTCTTTCTCCGTGAGCAGCTTTGCAGGGGGCATCACGCGGAAGGCGCGGCCCTGCTCCGGATACTGCTCCATCTTGTACTTGGCGCCCCACAGCACCACGGCCACGCTCAACGCCAGCGAATAGAGCGTGAGGAGAGTGATTCGGCGGTGGGCTCGTCGGTGCAGGCTCATGGTGGGGAAGTACTCGGCGCGGCAGAAACAAACAAGGGCACACGCCTGACAAGGCAAGTATGCGAGGCGCAAATGAACAGGCCATTAAGCAGCCATTACAGCGCTGTAAACGGAATGACGATTCCGTCATTCGGCACGGAGTCTTCCACCAGCGGCAAGTCGGGATGGTTCAGCGAGGGACTGGGTCCGCATTTTTATCGGTAGCGCCGGATCACTTCCGTTGGTCCAGAAACGACTGCAGGATCATCGTGGCCGCAACCTGATCCACTACCCGCGCGTGCTCCTGGCGCTTGTGCCCGGCCTCGTAGAGCAACTGGTGCGCTTCATGCGTGGTCAGGCGTTCGTCCCAGAGATGGATCGGCAGCCCGCTCTGCTCGCCCAGTGCCGCGGCAAACTGCTCCGTCTTTGCCGCGCGAGGGCTGGTCTCGCCGGAGAGATGTAGCGGTCGCCCCACCACAATTCCGGCCACTCCGAAGCGCCGCGCAAGGCGCGCGATGGAGCGCAGATTGTCGCGCCGGTTGCGCCGGGTTTCCAGAGTCATAACCGGCTGCGCGGTCAGCCCCAGCTCGTCAGAAACGGCCACGCCGATGCGCTTGGCGCCGAAGTCCAGCCCTAGAAACCGCTCCACGGGTTTCGCGTCCACAACTTCTCCCGCACCCAGAATAAGCCCCGGCCGCTTGCAACTCCGCTAAAGTAATTCCATGGCGGTGGCGCGATGAACACGCTCGAAATCGTCAGCATCCTGGTGGCCACGGCCGCGCTCTTCGGCTGGATCAGCTCGCGCCTGCTCAAGCTGCCCATCACCATCGGCACCATGCTGCTCACCGTGGGGGCGTCGCTGCTGATGGCCAACCTGGCTCGGCTTACGCCCGGGGTTGAGGACTGGGCGGCGCGCTTCGCCGGCCGGCTCGATTTTGAATCCCTCATCCTGCACGGGCTGCTTCCCCTGCTGCTATTTGCCGGCGCTTTTCTGCTGAACCCTGAGGAGCTGGCGCGGGAAAAACTGCCCGTCGCGCTGCTTGCCGCACCGGGCACCGTCATCGGCTTTCTGGTCGTGGCCGCGCTCATGAAGCTGCTGGCCGGCCCAAGCATCTCCTGGATCGAGTGCCTCATTTTCGGCGCAGTCATTTCGCCCACTGACCCCATCGCCGTGCTGGAGATGCTGCGCCGCGTCGGCGTTCCCAAAGCCGTACAGTCGCAGCTTGCGGGCGAGTCGCTGTTCAACGACGGTGTGGGCGCGGTGCTGTTCCTCACCATGATTGAGATCGCCCGCGGGCACTCGCCAACGGCGTGGCACGTGGCGGGGCTGCTGCTGCTTCAGGCCGGCGGCGCCATCGCGCTGGGCATCGCAGGCGCGTGGGTCATTTCCACGCTCATGTGCATGGTCTGCTCTTATCAGATCGACATCCTGCTCACCATCACGCTGTCACTGGGCGCATATGCGCTGGCGGACGCGGGAAGGCTTTCCGCGCCGCTCGAGGCCGTGGTGGCCGGCATCGCGCTGCGGCACTTCAATCGCCGCCAGCGCACGGGGCTTGTCGCCGACGAGCGCGTGGACCAGTTCTGGACCCTGATCGACGAGGTGCTGAACTCGATTCTGTTTGTCCTGCTCGGCCTGGAAGTCCTGACCGTCTCCTTCAACCTGCAAACGGTGCGCGCCGGCGCTTCCGCGGTCTTATCCGTCAACCTGGTTCGGCTCGCCATTGTCGCGGCTTCCGTGGGGCTGGTGCGTCTGATCCGGAAAAAGCCGCAGCGCGCCATCTTCACCATGACCTGGGGCGGGCTGCGCGGCGGCCTCTCCATCGCGCTCGCTCTCAGCGTGCCCGCCGCGCTGGGCGGCTCGTGGATCTTCGGCGCAACCTACATCATGGTCGTGTTCTCCATCCTTGTTCAGGGCGGGTCGCTGCATTACGTCCTCACCCGCCGTCGCAAGCAGCAGCCCGCGACCGTGTGAAGATTGTTGCGCTTCCAGTGAGACCTCCGCTTCGTACAATGAAACCTCATGGCGGAATTTGCCCAATTCTTTGCGCTTTCCTTCAGCGCGCTGTTCCCTCTCATCAATCCTCTGGGATCCTCGCTTGTCTTCATGGGGATGGTCGGCGTCACCACCGGCAAGGTTTACAGGAACCTGGCCTGGAGGATCGCCGTCTCCACCGCGCTGTTTCTGGTGGTCATGGATGTGGGTGGCGCGGCGGTGCTGAAGGCCTTCGGCATCTCGCTTCCTATTGTGCAACTGGCCGGGGGCCTGGTGGTTGCGGCCATGGGCTGGGACCTGCTGAATCAAAAGGTGGCCACTGCCACGACAGACCCAACCGCAGGGGCGACAGACTGGACCGATTTGCAGCGCAAGGTTTTCTATCCGCTTACCTTTCCCATCACAGCCGGCCCGGGCGTGCTGGTGGTCACCTTGACGCTGAGCGCGCACGCGTCCAAAGGCGCCATAAGTCACATCGTTCTCGCGCAGTTAGGCGTGGTTGCGGGCATGCTTCTGAACTGCGCCGGAGTGTTTCTCGCCTACGCTTTTGCTCCCCGAATCACGGCGCGCATTTCCCCATCGACGGTCCACGGCATTCTCCGCGTCATCGCTTTTGTTCTGCTCTGCATCGGCGCGCAGATCGCCTGGAACGGCCTCAGCAGCCTGATCGAGGGGTTGAGCCACGTGCTACGGTGATCGTCAACAATTCCCTTTCTCCCCGCGCCCGCTTGTGCTCTCCTGAATACATCCATGCTTAAATCCCTGGAACGCCATTTTGAGTTTGAGCGCCTCTCCACCAACTGGCGCACTGAGATTCTTGCCGGCGTTACGACGTTCGTGACCATGGCCTACATCGTGCTGGTGAACCCGGCCATCCTGGCCGATGCGGGCATGCCGCTTGCCGCCGTCACCGCGGCCACCTGCCTCTCCGCCGCGTTCGCCTCCGTCCTCATGGGCATTGTGGCGCGCTATCCCATCGCGCTGGCGCCGGGCATGGGCCTGAACGCCTACTTTGCCTACACCGTTTGCCTCAAGATGCACATCCCGTGGCAGACCGCGCTGGGCGCAGTGTTTCTGTCCGGCGTGATTTTTCTCGCCATCACCGCGGCGGGCATCCGGCAGATGATTCTACGAGCCATTCCCCACGAACTCTACGCCGCGGTCGCCGCCGGCATCGGCCTGTTTATCGCCTTCATCGGACTGCAGCACGCCGGCCTGATCGTGCGCGATCCCAACACTCTGGTCACCCTGGGCAACGTGCGCAGTCCCGCGGCCGCGCTCGCGCTCCTCGGCCTGGTGCTGATGGCCGCGCTGCAGATCCGCAACGTGCGCGGCGCCATTCTCATCGGCGTGCTCGCCGTGACCGCGGTTGCCTGGGCCTTCGGACTGGTCCACTGGAAGCCCGCGCCCTTCGCGCTGGGGACGCTCTCCCAGACCGCCTTCCATCTCAACATCGGCGCCGCCCTGGGCAAGGGACTCATCGAGATCGTGTTCGTGTTCTTCTTCGTCGACCTCTTCGACAACCTGGGGACCCTGGTCGCCGTGACCAAGCGCGCAGGCCTGATCGAGCCCGATCACACCATTCCGCGGCTCAACCGAATCCTCACCACCGATGCCATTGCCACCATCTTCGGCTCGCTTACCGGTACCTCCACCGTGACCAGCTACGTGGAGTCCACGGCGGGCGTGGCCGCAGGCGGGCGCTCGGGGGTGACGGCGATCGTAACTGGAATTCTGTTTATCGCCGCCATCGGGGCGGCTCCATTCGTGGGGATCGTTCCGCCGGCCGCCACGGCGCCAGCGCTCATCCTGGTCGGCTGCATGATGCTGTCGACCATCGCGGAGATTCCCTGGCGAGAGCCTCTGGTGGCAGTGCCCGCCTTCCTTACGCTGGTTTTGATCCCGCTCACTTATTCGATTGCCAACGGGCTGGGCTTCGGGATCATCGCGTGGGCCGTTCTGCACCTGGTCACGGGCCGGATTCAGCGCCGCGACTGGCTGCTGTACCTGCTGGCTGCGCTGTTCGCATTCCGTTTTATCTACCTGGCTGCGAGCTAATCGAATCGGCCAGCCAATGACATCGAGGCCGAAGACACGAATGGCCGGCGCCTCGGCGCCGACCACGAAAGTGTCCTTCAGTTGGCTTCGCTTGTTGAGCGTCTCCCTTGATTCGATCTGGACCCACGAGCAATGACATCCACGACAACTGGAGCCAATCCCGTCTGGGTCATTTCGAGCTGTTCCGCGGCCCCGTAGGAAAGGTCAATGATGCGGCCTTTCGGAAGGTCTCCGCGATCAGTGATACGAACCACCACCGAGCGCCCGTTGATTTTGTTCACCACCCTCACCAGGGTCCCGAACGGAAGAGTCGGATGACAGGCCGTCATCGCGTACATGTCGAACCGTTCGCCGCTGGCCGTCGTCCGGCCATCGAAATTGCCGCCATACCAGCTTGCCAGGCCTTTCAGAAGGTCCTTGGTGCGGGCAGCAGCGCCCTTGTGAGTCAGGGTGTCCGGCGCAACCAATGCACTAACCGGAACCGAAGGTGGCACAGTGGCTGCCGGTTGGGGAAGCCTTACATCCGCTTGCACGGTTCTGGTGGCCAGCGTGACGATCACGCCGGCTATTGCAAGGGAAGTAAAACCAGCCAACAGCCAAATTCGGAGCGGAGTTATCAGGCAACGTACGCCTGACCTTCGTCGAATTTCCATCCCCCTATTTTACGAAAAATGGCTTGGGAATTGACCTTTTTGACGCTCCCCTTTTGGGTCATCGGGCTCATGATCGGGGGCGAATGTCCGATAACTGCTTTAATGGGTTGACTTAGCAGTTTTGCAGAAACTGAGTTCTTTCGGGTATCGAATGCACCGTTTTTCGCCTTTTCATCGCCATTTTACTCGCTATGCAGCGCCTGGGAAGGATCCACCCGCGCCGCCCTCCGTGCCGGCCCCATGATTGCCGCCAGCACCACCGCAGCCATTGCGGCCAGCACCACCGGGTACACCGCCGGCGAAATGAACTGAATTCCCACGAACATCGCGTTGAACGCGTAGCCCAGCGGAAGTGCCAAAAGCAGTCCCACTGCCGACCCGAGGCCCGCGACCTTGAGCCCTTCGCGCAGGACCATTCGCGCAATGTCCCGTCCATTCGCACCGAGCGCTATGCGAATGCCGAACTCCGGCATCCGCTGGCGCACCGAGTAGGCGATGAGCCCGTAGATACCGATGGCGGAGAGCAGGAGCGCGAGGCCGGCAAAGCTCGAGAGAATCTCAACAAAGACCGGATCGCCGTTGCGCTGGGATTTGAGGATGCCTTCCATGCTGTCGACGTTGACGAGCGGCAGTTCCGGGTCCACAGCGGCCACGGCCTGGCGCACGTCCGCGATCATGCTGTCGGGCGCTGCCTGCCCCCGAACCATGAGGGAAAAGCCAGATCCGGGCCGCTGGGCAAACGCTTCGTAGACCATCGGATCGACTCGTGTTTCCTCGGAGTAACTCTTGACGTCCGCCATCACGCCCACGATCTGCTCCCATTGCGCGGGCCCGTCGCCGACGTCCAGTTTCACCTGGCGGCCGACAGCGTTGCCGCCGCCCAGGTAACGCTGGACGAAGCGCTCATTGACCACGGCCACGCGCGGCGCATTGGCGTCGTCTTGTTCCGTGAAGGTCCGTCCGCCCAGCGCCGCAATGCCCGCCGCCGAAAAGAATTCAGGCGTGACCACAACGGTTTCGGCCTTGCGCGGTTCGCTCGACGGCGGCTCGGCCAAGCCCTGGATATGCACCGTTACCTTGCCTGCGCCGGTGGCCGGCAGATTCGACGCAGCCGCTGCGTCTTCCACTCCGGCAATCTGGTGCAGGCGCGGGAGCAGGTCGCGCACGAAGCGAGCCTGAGCCGCCGCATCGGGATATTTCGTCTTGTCCAGCGACAGCCCCGCCGTCAGAATGTGATCTTCGCGAAAGCCCAGTCGCTGGTGCTCCAGCGAGTAGATGCCACGCGTCAGCAGCGCCGTTCCAGCCAGCAGGAACAACGCCATGGCGATCTCGCCGCCAACGAGGACGGCGCGCAAACGGTTGCGGCTGCGGCCCGCGGTCGCCGCGCGGCCCTCGCTGCGCAGGTCGGCGTTCAAGTCAGTTCGCGAGGCCTTAAGTGCCGGCGCCACGCTGGAAAACAGCGCTGCCAACAGGGTTACGCCGAGGGCGAACGAAAGCACTCGGCCATCCAAGGCGATGGGAATGTCCGCAATGGCCTCGTTGAACGTCAGCAGCGAGCGCATCAGCCGGATGCCAGCCCACGTAAGTCCCAGGCCGGCCGCGCCGCCGATGAGCGCGATGGTAAGCCCCTCAACAATGAGCTGACGCACAATGCGCCAGCGGCTGGCGCCAAGCGAAGCGCGGATGGCCAACTCCCTCTGGCGGCCAGCAGCGCGGGTGAGCATGAGCCCGGAGACGTTGGCGCAGGCGATGAGCAGCACAAATCCCACCGCGGTCATCATGACGGCCAGCGCCTTGGCGATGCTGAAAGCGTGAACGAGGTAGTCCTTGAGGCCGCGCACCGAAGCGCCCCACCGTCCGTCGATCTGGGGGAAATCCGCCGCCGACTGTGCCGCCAGGCGTTTGGCTTCGGCATTGGCCTGGGCCAGCGTTATTCCGGGCGCGAGGCGCGCAAAAACCACCATGAAACGGAATCGGCGCGCTGCAGGCGCGGCGTCGGCAGCGGTGAGTGTAAGCGGAGCCCATAGTTGCGAGGGGAAACCCATGATCCGGAAGTCTGCGCCCATCACGCCTACGACGGAATAGTCCTCGCGGTTGAGGCGGATGGTTTTTCCAACGATGCCCGGATCCGATCCGTAGCGGCGCGCCCATAGTGCGTGGCTCAAAATGACGACGCGATCGCGGCCCGGTTGATCTTCGCCGGCCAGGAATCCTCGCCCTAGTTCCGGCGCCGTTCCCAGGACGTTGAAGAAGTTGGGAGTCACCGTCTCATACTGGATCGCCTCCGGCTGCTCGTGTTCGCCGCCAAGGCTGCCGGAGTTGCCGTCAATAAGGGCCGCGGTCTGCGCAAAAGCGCGGGTGTCGGCGCGAATGGTTTCAAAGGTCGGCGCCGAAACGCGGTAGGTATCGGGGAGAAAGCTGTCGTCGGGGTTCACCGAGGAAACCACGACCACCTTGTCCGCGTCGCGCCCAGGCAGCTTGGGCATGAGGAAGCCGGTCATCATGGCAAAGATGGTGGCGTTTGCCGCGATGCCGAGAGCCAGCGTGAAAACGGCCGTCACCGTGAATCCGGGCGATTTGGCGAGCTGCCGCAGAGCGTAGCGGGCATCGGCCCAGAGGCTTTCGATGGTGGGCCACTGCCAGGCTTCGCGGCTGCGCTCGGTGATGACGGTGCGATTGCCGAAGGCGCGGCGGGCTTGGCGTTCGGCTTCTTCGCGGGGCAGGCCGGACGCGATCAGTTCGTCGGTTTTTTCGGCGATGTGCTCGTCGATGGAAAGCGCCAGGGCTTCATATCGCTCGCGTCGGAACAGTCTTGAAGTCCAGCTCATCGCATTCTCTCCGAAATCAGCTATTAGCTCTTAGCTGTCAGCTATTAACTTCTTGGTTCCTGCTTTACTCCGCCCGTAATGCTTCCATTGGATTGACTCCGGCGGCGCGGCGCGCGGGCAAATACGCGGCGACGAGGCCGCATGAGAGCAGAACTATCGCTGCGCCGGCCAGGGTCCATGCATCGTGGGCTTTGACCCCATAGAGAAATCCTTGCACCAGCCGTGCCGACGCATACGTGAGCCCCGTGCCCACTGCGACTCCGGCCAGCAGCATGAGGCCGGCCTGGCGCATGACCAGCCAGAGCAAGTGGCCGCGCTCGGCGCCTAACGCGATGCGCTCGCCCAGCTCATGGGTGCGCTGCGCCACGATGTAGGCCAGCAAACCGTAGAGTCCGGCAACGCAGAGCAGCAGCGCAGCGACGCCAAATCCCTCAAGCAAGTGCGCGGCGAGGCGCTGGCTGCCGTAAGAGTCCTCGACGATCTGATCCATGGTGGTGATGTCGGCCTGTTCCAGCTCCGGTGCGGCCTGGCGCAGCAGCGCGCGGAGCTGGGGCACAATCTCCCGCTCCGGCCGCTGCGATCTCACCGCCAGCGACATGCCGAAGCTTGCGATCCTGTACATTCCCACGTCCGGCGTCATTTGACAGAGGCAGATCTCCATCTCAGGCCGCGAGGGCTTGGCGACGGAAACCTGACGCTCGTCGTCGAGCACGCCCACGATGTGCATGGGCCGGTTTTTGGTTAGTTGATAGAGATCCATTCCGAGCACGGATGCCGGATCGTGCTTGTCCGGCGCATATTCACGCGCAAAGGCGCTGTTCACGACGATCTTGGCATCGGAACTGGGGGAGTCCTGACTGGAGAAATAGCGTCCGGCCAGCATGTGCATGCCGAATAGCTGTTGCATCTCGGGGCTGACCAGTTTGAGGGTCGCCCTCAACGGAGGCTTTCCTCCGCCCTGGTAGAGGCCAAACTCGAGGCGGAACCCATTCCCCAGCGGAACGTTGCTCATCAATCCCGCGCCTTCAACGCCCTTGATCTGCTGCACGCGCTCCAACAGCGGCTGGTAGAGCGTTTGCATCACGTTTCGCCCGCTAAACCGGTATGACGGTACATCGAGCTTAGCCACAAGGATGTGGTCCACGCGATAGCCAAGCGGCACTTGCCGCAGAGCGTAGATGGTGCGCAACAGCAGCCCGCACGATACCAGCAGGGTGAGCGACATGGCGATCTCGATCGACACCAGGACTCCGCGCAAACGATGTTGCAGCCGCCCCGTACCCGCCTGCACCCCGCCTTGGCGCAGCGCCGGCTCAATGGGCGCGCGCACTGCCATCCACGCCGGCCACAACATTGCCATCGCCGCCGTCACCACGGTCATCCCGAGAAGCGCCAGCAAGATCCAGCTATCCGGCATCAGGGGCGGGGTGCCCAGCGGCAGATGATCTTTCAATTGGCGTGCGAGCAGCTTGACGGATGCGATTGCCAGACCCAGACCGAGCAGGGATGCCGCGCCACTCAGCATCAACCCCTCCACCAGCATCTGCTGCAGTACGCGGCGGCGACTGGCGCCCAGTGCTCCCCGCATCGCTATTTCCCGCTGCCGCGACGCGGCCCTGGCCAGCAGCAGGTTGGTGACATTTACCACCGCAATTAGCCACAGCACCAGCGACGCTGCGAGCAGCGCCAGCAACGCCCGGCGGATGTCGCCGGTCACCAGCGTCTGCGCGTACGGTGTCAGCAGCGCGCCGGCTTGGTCCTTGCGCGCGTCAGCATCCTTGTACTGCGCGGCCACGCGTCCCTGGATGACGTTCATCTCAGTGCGCGCACTCGCCAGCGTTTCACCCGGCCGCAGCCGAGCCAACACCGTGTAAAAGCTAGGGGGGATGTTCTGGTTGGCTGCTCTCTGCTCAGCTTGGTCGTGCTCAGGATCCGCCGGCACCCAGACCTGCGGTTGGTCAATCGCATCAGCGGGAAACTTGAATCCGGGCGGCATCACGCCGATGACGGTGTAATGCTTGTCGTTGATCCGAATCGTCCTGCCCAGGATTCCCTTGTCGCCGCCGAGTACGCCGCGCAAGAGGGCGTCGCTGATTACGGCTGTGCCCGCATCTTTGCCGCTGTTCGCGCTGCTGAAGTCCCGCCCGATCTCCGGCCGTACGCCCAGCGTTTGGAAAAGATTCGTGCTTACGTTCACCCCGCTGATCTCCACAGACACCGGCTCGTTCACCAGGAAGTTATGCGGCCCCATCCCCGAGAAATAGGCCATCGATTCGAACGAGCGGTTCTGCTTGGCCCATTGCGCGATGTCGGTCCACTCCGGAGTGGTTCCTCCGGGATTCATGTTTGTGCTCTTCAGAATCTGAACCAGCCGCCCGGAATCTCGATACTGCACGGGGCGGAGTAGGACGTGATCGACGACGGTGAAGAGCGCGGTGGCTGCGCCGATGCCGAGAGCCAGCGTGCCGATGGCGACGGCGGCGAAGCCGGGATTTCGGCGCATCTGGCGCGCGGCGTAGCGGGCGTCGGACCAGAGGCTTTCGAGGAACGGGAATTGCCAGACTTCGCGGCTGCGCTCGGTGATTACAGTGCGGTTTCCGAAGGCGCGGCGGGCGGCGCGCTCGGCCTCTGCTCGCGGCATGCCGGACGCGATCAGGTCGTCGGTTTTTTCCCCGATGTGCTCCTCGATGGAGACTGTCAGGTCCTGGTAGCGACGCTTCCGGAAGAAACTTGAATGCCAGCTCATCGCATGTTCTCCGTGCTACAGCTTTTGGCCATTAGCTGTTAGCTCTTAGCTGTTGGCGAACCGCTCTCATCGTCTCCCCTTGTCGACTGCCCATCGGTTACTCGCTTCGTAATGCTTCTACGGGGTTGACGCTTGCTGCGCGGCGGGCGGGCAGATAGCTGGCCAGTGCGGCGGCGACGGCGAGCATCAGCGGAATGGCTACAAAGCTTACCGGGTCCAACGGGCTGATGCCGAAGAGCAGAGACTTCATGGTTTGTGTGAGGCCCGCAGCGGCAACCACCCCGATCGCTACGCCAACGCCCGTAAGCACGAGCGCCGAGCGCACGAACATCCAGCGCAATTCGCTGCGTTGCGCGCCCAGCGCCATGCGAATGCCGATCTCGCGCTTCCGCTGCGAGACTGCGTAAGAGATTACGCCGTAGATGCCAACGATACCCAGCAGGAGCGCCATGCCGCCGGCGATGGCCAGCATGGTCAGCGTGAACGAGGTACGCGCCATGGAGTGGCGGGTAATGTCTCCCAGCGTTTCCACGCCTTGCAACGCCAGGTTCGGATTGACGCTCCAGACCGCTTGCTGCACTCTTTCCACCAGTTCTGCTGAGCCGGCACGGTCGCTGTGCACCACAAACGCTATATCGCGCGTGGCATCGAGCACACCTGGCGACCAGAACTCTTTCTTGAGCGCGGGCCAATAAACGATTGCCGGAGGCGCGTCGGCCAAGCTCTTCTGGCGTACGTCCCCGACCACCCCGATTACCTCGTTCCACGGGCCCGACACCGTAATCCGCTTGCCGATGGCTGCCTGCGCCGAACCCCACGATTCCCGCGCGAAGTTTTCTGACACAATCACCTTGCCCCGCACGCCGTAAAGGTCCGTCCAGTTAAAGTCGCGTCCCGCCACGAAGCGCGTACCGACGGTGTGGAAGTACCCCGGCGAAACGTCATCGAAGAACCGCATCGGCGGGGTTTGGTTGGCGTAGGTCTTGAACTCCACCGCGATCTGGTCCCAGTCGGACTCGAGGCCGTCCATCGGCACCAACTCAGAGAACGCTGCCGACTTCACTCCCGGAATGGCGTCGAGCTTGTCCACAATCGCGTTCTCGGTCCGCATCACCATCACCGGATCGGCCACCATAGTCTCAGGAATCGAGATGCGCATGGTCTGCACGTGCGCGGCGTCAGCAAAACCTGGGTCCACGTTCTTGAGAGCTGCAAACGTCCGGATCATCAACGTGGCACAGATCAGAAGTACCAGTGCCATGGCTACCTGCCCCACCACCAGCAGGTCGCGCGAGCGGTGCCGTTCGCGGCTCAGGCTTGCCGTGCGCGCGGTACCGATGGAAGTGGACGTATGCGCCCATCCGTACTTAAACGCTGGAATGGAGCCGAAAACCAACCCCGCGACCACCGACAGCGCCAGAGTGAATGCTAACGACCAACCGTCGAGGGCAATTTCGTTCAGGCGCGGCAGATTTTCCGGCCCCATCCGCACTAGGAAGCGCAGGGCCAGCTCAGCTACGCCGATGCCCAGCACGCCACCCACGAGGCCGAGCACCACGCTCTCCAGCAACAGCTCCCGAGCAATGCGCGCCCGGCCCGCGCCGAGCGCACTCCGTACTGCCAGTTCCTGTTGCCGAGCATCGGCGCGCACCAGCAGCAGGTTGGCCACGTTGGCGCAGGCAATCAGCATCACCAAGCCGATGGTGGCCATCACCAGCCAGAGCGCGCCGCTCACGTCGCCGACCACATGCTGCTTCATCGGGCGAAAATTGGCCGCGATTCTCCATCGTTCGTAGTAGTGCGAGTTAGATCCCGGCCCATTCGACCACGAATCCATCCACACGCCCAGCAGCCGGTTGAAGTCCGCGTCTGCCTGCGCCAGCGTGACTCCTGGCTTGATCCGGCCCAGCGCGTTGTATCCGAACGGCGACATGTGCAATTGCGAGCGGTCAAATGCCAGCGGCGCCATCAAATCGAAGTCAGCGTACTCAATCCGGAATCCCCGCGGCATAACGCCGACAATCTCGCGCGTCTGCCCGTCCACCTGAATGTTTTGTCCGATTACGTTCTTATTGCTTCCGAAACGCTTTTGCCAGTATGCGTAGCTGAGCACCGCGACCAGCCGCCCGTGCGGATCCTGATCCGCGGCGTTCAGCCCGCGCCCCAGCTCCGGGGCCACGCCCAGCGACTCCAGCACGCCGCCAGACACGCCTGCCTCTTTTACTTCTTCGGGAACGCCAACGCCGGTCACGTCCGCGGTTCCCATGGTCCACACGCCCACGTGCTCAAAGGTGCGGTTGTGCTCGGCAAAAGTGAGGTACATGGAGGGAGAAAACAGCAGCCCATCCTGGAAGCTGCCCACGCCCGCGCCGGGCGCGTTCAAGGGGAGCGCCGCAAGCTGGCCGGATTCTGGATAGGGCAGCGGCTTCAGCAAAACGCTGTTGACCACGGTAAAGACGGCCGTGTTGGCGCCGATGCCGATGGCGAGGGTGAGGAGAACGGTGGCGGCGAATCCGGGCGCGTTGCGCAGGCGGCGGAAGACCAGCTTTACATCGGCGATCAGCGATTCGAGCTTCGGCCACTGCCACGCTTCGCGGCTGCGCTCGGTGATCACGGTGCGATTGCCGAAGGCGCGGCGCGCGGCGCGTTCGGCTTCGTCCCGCGACATGCCGGACGCGACCAGATCGTCTGTTTTTTCGGCAATGTGCTCTTCGATTGTGACTGCCAGGTCCTCATATCGCTTTTGCCGAAACAGTCCTGCAATCCAGCTCATCGAATTTCCTCCGAAGCCCGCTTTTTAGCCGTTGGCTTTCCGGTTTTTGTGGTCCCTTGTTGCCTCGGTCCCCGTTTCCCGTATTCACGCCGTTCGCAGCACCCGCGTAACCCCCGCAAACATGCGCTTGAAACTGGAAAGCTCCTGCTCCAGGTGGCGCAGGCCTTTTTCGGTGGCACGATAGATGCGCGTGGGTCGGCCTTTGGCCGAGACGCCCGCCTCGGACTCGAGCAGCCCCTCGCGCAGCATGCGCTGGAGGGCGGGATAGAGCGAGCCCTCTTCGATCTCCAGGAGGTCGTCGGAGACCTGCTGAATATGCCTCACAAGGCCGTAGCCATGCATGGGTTTGAGCCGCAGCGACTGGAGGATCATCAACTCCAGGGCACCGGGAAAGAGGTCGCGCTTGTCCATGTTCTTCGCCATGGGTAAGAACATTAGCAGCAAAATACCTATTTTGCAAATAGTATTATCTAAAAAGGGCCTGGGATACCTCGAGCCGGGCGAGTGTGGCGGCGGGGGGCTGCGCGGCAACTATGGCTGTTTGGCGGGGCCGCGCTTGAGGACGATGTTCATCTCAGGGAAATTGCCGTCGCTGGATTTGACGGTGGCCTTGATCTCGTCCCCGTTGACCGTACCGTCGTGCTGGATGGTAGCGCCGTTGAATGAGGTTTCCCAATAGATTTTGTCGCCGTCGATTTTGCCGTTCTGGATCTGGATGGGATCGCCGCCCATGGGGCTATCGACCGTGCCGGTGATCTTGCCTCCGTCCTGTTTGAAGTGGAAGGTGAGGGTCATGTCGCCATTGGGGCCCTGCATTTGGGCTGTCCAGTCGCCGGTGACGTCGGTGGCTGCGTGGGCGACGGGCGCGCCGATGGAGACGGCCCACGCCGTGAAGAGTACGGAGCAAAGGGCGAGGAGCTTCTTCATTGAGGATTCCTCCGGGTGCGGACTCGAGTCCGCTGGGTTGAAAGATAGACGGAATTGGACGAGAGACCAGGGACAAATGGACCAGGGTCAGTGCAATCATTCGGCGAAGGCCTGGCGGAGGCGCTTCCAGGTATACGAGAGATCTTCGGGGACGATGCGGGTTTCGGCGACGGTGGTCATGAAGTTGGTGTCGCCCACCCAGCGCGGCAGGGCGTGGAGGTGAAGGTGGCCGGCAACGCCGGCGCCGGCTGCTTTGCCGATATTGAGGCCGAAGTTAAAGCCGTCGGAGTGGTATAGGCGGCCGAGGATGGATTCGGTTTGCTGGGCGAGGTCCATGATCTCGTGGGCGGCGTCGACGGGGAGCTGGGCGAGCCGGTCGAGGTGGGCGAAGGGCATGATCATCACGTGACCGGAGGTATAGGGGAAGGCGTTCAGCATGACGAAGGAGTGGTGGCCACGGTGTACGAGAGCGGCGGCGGATTCGGCCTGGTCGCGGGACATGCCGTGCTGGATGGCGTAGTCGACCGAGGCGAGGAGGTTGCAGAAGACGCAGCCGGTATTGCCCGGCCAGGCAGCCAGCGCCTGAGGGACGCCCGGGCGGGGGTCGATGTCCGCGGAGGTGACGTAGGCATAGCGCCAGGGGGTAAAGAGGTAGTCCATTGCTTCCGCATCAGTATAGGACGGGAAGCGGAGCTGGCGGAGTTAGCGGTGCTGGCCCAGCGACGGAGCGGCAGATCCAGCAGAGCTGTTTGGGCCGGAAGCTGGGGCTCTCGGACGGTTGAGGGAGACAACTTCGATCTTGTATCCGGGCTTGAGGAGGACATCGCCGCCGTTGGAGAAGAACGCAAGCGTTACGCAGGACACAGGAATCATGTACCACGATTTGAAGACGGCGCCTGAGAGTCCGTCAGAGATGTCCTTAGTTCCGATGCCAGCGCCACCGGTGAGGAGCATATTGGCGATCTGGCGGCCGTGTCCCAGCTCGATTTTCCCCTCGTCCTGCGTCCTTGGGGTGGAGACGGCGAGGGGCTGATCGAAGACGAGCCTGAGAGAGCCGCGGCGGAAGAACCTGCGGGCCGGACTGGCCACCAGGTGACCGGAGTACTTTCCCGAGTTGCAGGTGACTGAGAACGGAGTTCCTGTGGCCATCCATGAGGAGGCGTAGGTGTCGAGAGAGCAGGTTTCGGCGGCGGACGCTGCCAATCCGGCACAAGCAATCACGGTAAGCAGGGCAAGAAAGTTGGTGAGAGATTTCAATGGGACTGCGTCCTTTCCAAATGAGAACTGCCCACGGGGATGATTATAGTTGCGGGATTTCGCAGGCTTTCGCCGGTGTTTCTTAAGGATGGATTAAAAATCAGCCCAGTTTTTTTGGAGGAGAATGTCAGTTCCGGGGAGTGCCTTCATTGACGCTCGATTCAGGACGTTGGTACACTTGAAAGCGTAGCTTCCTGCGCGGATTCCAGCAGTGAGCTGCGGCCGCCCTTCCAGCCTGCAGTTGCCTGCCGGGTGTTTCCTAAAGGTGACGAGCCGTGACCGAAGCCGCCTGAGCGGCCGGGAACGTCGTCCCCCGAAGAAATCTCCCTTGCACATTGCAACTCAAGAAGGGACCGGTGCACGGCGCCTCGCTGCGACCGTTGCGCTGGGGTCAAGGCCGGCGAGGCACGAAGCTCGCTGGTGAAGGAATCCTGGAGCTGGCAGTGATGGCAAACGTCCTCAATCCCGAAACCGAGAGCACAACCCTGAACACCGAATTGGAAACCCCCACGCTAGAGCCTGCGGCGGAGCAAGAGCAGCCGTCGTACGAGTCCACGTCCAACCCCGAGCTTACCGAAGCGACAACTCCCGCGCTGGACGCCGATGTTACAACCGAGCCTGTAGCCCAGGCGACGGAGAGCCCGGTTGCGTCGGCGGAGGTTGCTGAAGCAATTCCGGCCGAAGAGACCGCAGCGTCCGCAGAGCTGTCCGCAACGTCAGCCGAGCCATCCGCAACAGCGGCAGTGTCAGCGCCCGCACCGGCAGCACACAGGCCATTCGAGGGCGGCGGCGAGTCCATGGAGGACTTTTCCGCAGCTCTGGAAGCCTTCGAGCGCGAGCAGGCCGCCGAGGCGGCAGCCGTTGAAGCTTACGGCGACAAGGTTGTTTCCGGCACAGTGTTGAAGCAGACGGAAAAGCACCTGGTGGTGGATGTGGGCCTGAAGTCCGAGGGCCTGGTTCCGCTGGAGCAGGTGGTGGATCACACCGGCGCGGTGAAGTTCAATCCGGGCGACGTGATTGACGTGGTGATTGAGCGCGAGGAGCCGGAAGGCGGCTATCTCGTGAGCTTTGAGAAGGCGCAGCGCCTGCGGGTGTGGGACACGATTGAGAAGGCGGCGAACGAAAAGACGCCGGTGATGGGCACGATTGTGAGCCGCGTGAAGGGCGGGCTCACCGTCGATATCGGAATGAAGGCGTTCCTGCCGGGCTCGCAGTTGGAGATCCGTCCGGTGCGGAATCTCGACGGCTACCTTGGGCAGCAAATTGAAGTCCGCGTGATCAAGCTGAACAAGAAGCGCGGCAACGTTGTGGTGAGCCGGAAGGAGATCCTGGAAGAGGATCAGACAGCCAAGCGCAGCCACACCATGGAACTGCTGGGCGAGGATGCGGTGCTGACGGGCACGGTGAAGAATCTGACCGACTACGGCGCGTTCGTGGACCTGGGCGGGATTGACGGCCTGTTGCACATTACCGATATGAGCTGGGGCCGGCTGACGCATCCGCGCGACCTGGTGAACGTGGGCGACGAGATCCAGGTGAAGGTGCTCAAGTTTGACAAGGATAAGCAGCGGGTTTCGCTTGGATTCAAGCAGTTGACGCCCGACCCGTGGCTGGACGCGTCGGAGCGCTATCCTGTGGGTGCGCATGTGAAAGGCCGGGTTCTTTCGGTTACGGATTACGGTGCGTTCATCGAGCTCGAGCAGGGGATCGAGGGACTGGTTCACCTTTCTGAGATGACGTGGTCGAAGCGGCTGAAGCATCCTTCAAAACTGGTGAAGCCGGGCGATGAAGTGGAAACGGTTGTGCTGAGCGTGAACCCGGGCGACCGGCGTATCTCGCTGGGCATGAAGCAGCTGTTGGAGAACCCGTGGGAACACCTGACGGACAAGTACCCGGCGGGCACGGTGGTGGAAGGCCGCGTGCGCAACCTGACCGACTTCGGCGCCTTCATCGAGATCGAAGATGGAATTGACGGGCTGGTTCATGTCTCGAACCTGAGCTGGACCAAGCGCGTGAAGCATCCTTCTGAGATTGTGAAGAAGGGCGAGAAGGTGAAGGCGGTGGTTCTGGGCGTGGAGCCGCAGAACCGGCGGCTGAGCCTGGGCATCAAGCAGCTCCAGCCCGACGTGTGGGAGACGTTCTTCGGCTCCCATCGAGTGGGCGACGTAGTTCACGGCAAGGTGCTGCGGACGGCGCAATTCGGAGCGTTTGTCGAGATCGCCGAGGGAGTGGAGGGTCTGTGCCACATCTCCGAGGCGGTGGGCGACGACGGCCACGCATTGAAGCTGGAGCAGGGCGAAGAGCACGAGTTCAAGATCATCAAGATCAACGTGGAAGAGAAGAAGGTGGGCTTGAGCCTTCGCTCGACGGCGCATGAAGCCACGCGGCAGACGGTGGAGCACTACAAGGAGCATGCGCACAAGGCGCCGGTTTCGAGCTCGACCACGACGCTTGGCGATCTGATCCAATGGAGAAAGGCTGAGAACAAGTGAAGTAGTGAAAGAGTGAAGAAGTGAAATGGCCACCCAACCGGGTGGCCGTTTTGCTTTCTGGGTGCACCCAGAATAGCGCTTCCTTAGCTGCCGGCGTTGAGGCGGACGGCGCGGCGGGCGGGACGGACTGGTCCCTGGCGTTGGGCCGGTGTGATGATGGTCTGGCCGACGATCTGGGGGACGATGGGGTAGAGGGCGATCAAAGCGTCACAGGGGTATGTGACAGAGAACCCATCCTATGGTGGAAGGGTACGGTTATACTCGATTTCTTCCCCGGAAAAGGTGGATTGCGTGACGCAGAACTCCTCTCGCCGCCAGTTTATTTCCGCTGGGCTGATGTTGCCTGTAGCGGGCGCTGCTTCGAAATTTCCGATTTTACAGAGCGACGGCAGCACGGCGCGGCCCAAGCCGACGACCCCGCCGAAGCTGGAATACCGGGTGCTGGGCAAGACCGGCTTGAAAGTGACGACAGTGGGGATGGGGTGCATGATCACCTCGGATGCGAGCGTGGTGACGCGTGCGGCCGATCTCGGCGTGACGTATTTCGACACGGCGCGGGGCTATCAGCACGGCAACAATGAGCGCATGGTGGGAGCGGCGCTGGGAACGAAGCGGAAACAGATTGTGCTTTCGACCAAGTCGGAAGCGAGGGACAAGGCAAGCCTGCTGGCGGATCTGGACACGAGTTTGAGCGAGTTGAAGACGGATTGGGTCGACATCTGGTATCTGCACTCGCGCGATAATCCCGGCGCCATCACGGACGAGATGATTGAGGCGCAGCAGGTGGCCAAGCAGCGGGGCAAAATCCGGTTTGCCGGCATGAGCACGCACTCGTTGCCAAAGATGTCGAGCTGGACGGTGGAAAAGAAGGCATTCGACGTAGTGCTGACGGTGTGCAACTTCTCAATCGACAAGGAAATGGAAGACGCGATCGCGGCGGTGGCCAAGACGGGAACCGGCGTGGTGGGCATGAAGGTGATGGCGGGCGGCGGCGGCCCGGTGCGCGACAGAATGAAACGCGAAGGCGCGATGCTGGCGGCACTGAAGTGGGTGGTGCGGAAGCCGTACATCACAACAACGATTCCGAGCATGACCGACCAGGATCAGCTGGATGAGAACCTGCTGGCGATGGGGCAGGCGTATTCGACGGCCGACGACAAGATCCTTGCCGCGCACCTGGAGCAGATACGGCCGCTTTATTGCAGTTTCTGCGGGCAGTGCGACGGCGCGTGCCAGAAGGGACTGCCCGTTGCCGACATGCTGCGCATCCTGACCTACGCGGATGGGTATGGAGAATTTGCGCTGGCGCGAGAGCGGTACAGGGAACTGCCGGCGCACGTGACGGCGGTGCGTTGCGGCGACTGCACGAAGTGCACGGTTGCGTGTCCGAACGGCGTGCGCGTAGCGGCGCGTTTAGCCCGGGCGCAGGACATGCTGGCATGAGGGTTGCCGCAGTTGTCTTGGGCGTGCTCGGTTCGGCGATGGCGGCCGGAGCACAACCTTATCTCGAATGCCACATGATCCCGGGCTGGGAGCAGTCCGGAACGGCACGCAATTACACGGCGGACAATCTCTACGAATACAAGGATGGTGGAGCCGAGGGCTATTTTGTCTTCGGCTTCACGCGTATGCAGGGGATTGACTGCAAAGCGGGCGCCGCGACGCTGGCGATCGACGTGTCGGAGATGGCCGGCCCCGATGACGCGTGGGGAATGTTTGCGGCCAACCGCGACTCTAGGCAGCCCAACGCGCCGATTGGCATGGGCGGGCAGTTGCTGGCGCAGAGTGCGATGTTTGCCAAGGGCCGCTATTTTGTGGAGATTGTGGAGACGGACGGGAATGCGTCGGCGGATGTGACCGCGGCGTTGAAGGGATTTGCGGCGAAGATGGCGCCGATGCTGGAAGGCCGCGAGACGCCGCCCAATGCAGTCAAGTGGTTTCCGGCGGAGCGGCTGGTTGAAGTGAAGCTGGTGCCGGAGAGCGTGCTGGGCATAGGGGCACTGAAGCGCGGATTCGTGGCGCAATACGATTCCGGGCAAGCGTTCGTGGTGCAGGAGAATTCGGCGGAAGCGGCGGCAGCGACCATGAAGAAGATGCGCGATCGTTTTGCGGCTGTGGCGGATGTGAAGGTTGCAGACGAGGCGTTCCAGGGGAAGGTGCCGTATCTTGATGGGATTTGCGTGTTTCGCAAGGGGAAGTTTGTGGCGGGGTATGCGAATCTGCCGGATGCGGGGAAGGCTGCGGCGCTTGCTGCGGCGCTGGTGGGGCGATTGCCAGCGGAGTGACGGCCCCGCATTTGTCAGTTATTCGGTCCTCAAGGTTAGTCAGGCGGCAACGCCGCGCCGCTTCTCAGGATGACCAATGCTGCGGTGATGACAACGGCTGTTGAGTTGACCGGTTGTTCATTTATTTAGAATAGAAGTGACATCGCGCAGTTTTCCGCGGAATTCCTGAAAGGTATCACCGTTCATGTCGAGGCGCTACCCTGAAATACATGCTTCAACCCAACCGGACAAACCGGAGTTCGTGTGGGAGCGAAGGCCAAATCCCGCGATTGAAGGCTGCGGTTTCAGTCGCGCTGGTAGCAACGGCGATTTGCGCCAGCCTTGCAATGAATGGCTGCCGCAGACCTGCCGCGCATGGGCCGACGGCGCCGTCGCTTCATGGACCGGTGAAGGACCTAAGCGCAATTCGGGCCGGCAACCAGATTTGGCTGAGCTGGACGATGCCAAATAGTGGGGCGAAGAAGCTGGCGGCGAACGGCTCCATCGAGACGCGGGTATGCCGGCGGGAGGAGACGACGGGCGCGTGCGAGGCTGCCGGCCAGCCGTTGTTGCTGGCTCCGGGTTCGGCAGTTTCGTTTAGTGAGGTTCTTCCCGAAGGGCTGACCGCTGGAGCGCCGAGGGTGCTGTATTACGAAGTGGAGCTTCTGGATGGCTCCGGCGAGCCGACAGGGTTGTCAAACAGCGTGGCGACCTTGGCGGGCGCTCCGCCGCCGGCCATTCGAGGATTGACGGCCGCGCTCACCGATAAAGGCGTATGGCTGCGCTGGACGCCGTTTGCGTCGGATGCTGGAGCGGAGGGCATGGCAGTGCAGATCCATCGCATTGAGATTCTGCCGCCCGCAACGCAGGCCATGCGGGATGGCTTGGTCCCTCTTCCCACGCGGGAAGTGCAAAACTTTATGGTTGAGGACGGAGCCAAATCGGGTCAGGCATTGGTTGCCAGCGGCGGCAAGGGCGGAACTTATGCCTACCAGGTGCAACGAGTGTTTCGGACCGAAGCAGGTGGACAAACGCTGGAGCTGGATGGACTGCTGTCGGAGCCGGTGCGAGTGGATATTCCAAAGTAGGATTATGATTCACCGCGCTCCTCAGGATGACAGCCCTCATTGAGTTGAATGGATGTTCATCAATTTAGAATGGAAGTGACATCGCGCAATTTTCCGCGGAATTCCTGAAAGGCACCAAAATTCATGTCGAATATTCTGGAGCATCTTCCCACGGGGCAGAAGGTGGGCATTGCGTTTTCCGGGGGTTTGGACACCAGCGCGGCTCTGCACTGGATGAAGCAGAAGGGCGCTCTGCCTTACGCGTACACGGCCAACCTGGGCCAGCCGGACGAGACCGATTACGACGCGATTCCGCGCAAGGCGCTCGAGTACGGCGCGGAGAAGGCGCGTCTCATCGACTGCCGGGCACAATTGGTGCGGGAGGGGCTTTCCGCGCTGCAGAGTGGGGCGTTCCATATTTCGACCGCGGGAGTGACATACTTCAACACCACGCCGATTGGGCGCGCAGTAACCGGCACCATGCTGGTGAGCGCGATGAAGGAAGACGAGGTCGGCATCTGGGGTGACGGCAGCACCTTCAAGGGAAACGATATCGAGCGATTTTATCGCTACGGATTGCTGGTCAATCCCGAGCTGAAGGTGTACAAGCCGTGGCTCGATCCCATGTTCATCGAGGAATTGGGCGGGCGCGCGGAGATGAGTGAGTTCATGCGCAAGGCCGGGTTCGAGTACAAAATGTCGCCGGAAAAAGCTTACTCGACAGACTCGAATTTGCTGGGCGCGACGCATGAGGCCAAGGACCTGGAGTTTCTTTCCAGTAGCATCCGCATTGTGGCGCCGATCATGGGCGTGGCGAGCTGGCGCGAGGATGTGGATGTGAAGCCCGAGGAAGTGACGGTACGGTTCGAAGAGGGCTGGCCGGTGGCGCTGAACGGGCGCGAATTTCCCGATCACGTGGAGCTGCTGCTGGAGGCAAACCGGATCGGCGGACGGCACGGACTGGGCATGAGCGACCAGATCGAGAACCGCATCATCGAAGCGAAGAGCCGCGGGATTTACGAGGCGCCGGGAATGGCGATGCTTTACATCGCGTATGAGCGGCTGATCACGGGCATCCACAACGAGGACACGATCGAGACCTACCGCGAGAACGGGCGCAAGCTGGGCCGGCTCCTGTACCAGGGGCGGTGGTTCGATCCGCAGGCGATCATGCTGCGGGAGAGCGCGCAGCGTTGGGTGGCGAAGCCGGTAACGGGCGAGGTGACGCTGGAGTTGCGGCGAGGAAATGACTACTCGATTCTGAATACGGATTCGCCAAACCTGACCTTCAAGCCGGAGCGGCTGACGATGGAAAAAGGCGAGTCGACGTTCTCGCCGCGGGATCGCATCGGGCAACTGACGATGCGCAACCTGGACATTATGGACACGCGGGAAAAACTGCTGACCTATGCGCGGACGGGGCTGCTGAATCTGGGCGTGGGGACAGAGATGCCGCAATTGAAGGGGACAGAAGAGGAGAAGCGCGGCTAGACGTCAGTTGTCAGCTCTCAGCTATCAGCTCCGTACCTTTCTAAAGAAAGCTGTGTTTCTTTGGGCGCCCGCCTGAGCGACGCCAGGGCGGACTGGCGCCGATCTTCCCCGCGAAGGAACGGCTGGGCCGAATTCTGCATCTTACCTCCCGTAAACGTGTGGGCTGGCTGGACCAGCGAGAGGTTCTGCTCGTGAGCGGGGCAGGCGGCGCCTAAGTCCAAACCAGCCGGGCTCTTCACCCCCCCCAACAGTGGCGCGACGCCGGACGGCGGCGGCCTGGGGACAATAACCATCCGAACAGGGAGGAAACTGATGAAACGAATTCTAACGGCTGTTTGCTGTATCGCACTGGTTATTCCCGCGCTGGCGCAAACGGCAGCGAAAGCGAAAGGCGCAGCGGAAGGCAAGATGAAGGGAATGGGGATGACCGACCAGCAGTTTGTGGATTTTGCGGCGCAGACGGACATGGTGGAAGCAAACCTGGGGCAACTGGCGCAGAACGTGGCCGATCAGCAGGCGGTGAAAGACTACGGGCAGATGCTGACCACGGACCACACCCAGGATTTCCAGCAGTTGCAGAGCGCGGCGCAGCAGGCGAATTTGACGGTGCCGACCGCAATTGACGCCGAGCATAACAAGAAAATGGTCGATCCGTTCGAGAAGCTGAAAGGCGCGACGTTCGACAAGAAATATGCCGTGGAGATGGTAGAGGGGCACACGAAAGCCATCGAAGTTTACAAGCATGAGGCCGCGGACGCGCAGAACCCGTCGATCAAGTCTTATGCGGAGGCGGCGCTGCCGACGCTGGAGAAGCACCTGGCGGGCGCAAAGGACCTGATGCAGAGCAAGGGAAAGGCGAAGATGTAGCGGGGCGGCTCGTCCCACCCTAAGCGCAAAAAGCGCGCTTAGGATGGGGCGCCCAGCTGGTCGGCGAGTGAGGTGGGTTTGGAGACACGGTCCGATTCGATTGGGCTAAGTTACTCGCCACACGCGGACGACGACCAGGTCGGCGTAGCGCTCGCCGACGCCGAGATAGACAGACCGTTTCAGCCATTCGTATTTTCCGCTGGGCGGGTAAAAGCTCGGCGCGGTTCTGAAGTAATACTCGCCGGGATGGACCGATTCGCCGGCCGCCAAGCGTGCCATTATGTCAGGCGGGCCGTGGCGCACGCCGCGATTGTTGACCTCAATGCGAACTCCGTCCTCGGTTTCGATGACGTATTGCGCTTCGACAAATGTGAGCCCGTCCGATTCGACAAACTGCCAATCGGCGCCGCCGGGAAGAACATTACCGGCGATGCCGGGACCGCGGAAGGTTCCCCCGGTGATGGGGACGCTGCACCGGTTTCCGGAGGAACGGGATCCTAGTTCCAGCATGGGTGCAAGGCTGACGCGCAGCTCGAGCGCGAATTCGAGTTGCGGGGGCAAGAGGTTGTTTTGCAAGGCAAATCTCCCCGGGGATCAACCTAGATTATCCGACACTTGGGAGCGAAGCGCCCCGAATGTTCTACGCAGAGGAGATTTCCTGGTTGCCGCTTGAGCCGGCATCGGCGGAATGCAGGATGACCACGATGGCGAGGGCCACGAGGACGCAGATGAGCGCGAAGAGGAAGGCGCTGGAGTAGCCGAAGGCGCCGATGACGGCACCGGCGGAGGGTCCGACGAGGAAGAACGAGACGTCGGAGAATCCGGTGTAGAGGCCGAGGGCGGTGCCGCGGTTTTTCTCCGGGACGCGGCGGACGGCCTCAACACCGATAGCGGGAAAGACGAGAGAGAAGCCGAAGCCGGTGATGCAGGCGGCGACCAGAGCGGTCCGGGGCGAGTGAGCGCGCCAGAGGAGGAAGACGCCCGCGGATTCGACGGCCATGCAGGTGATGGCGACGGGGAAACCGCCGAATCGATCGATGGTGCGGATGAAGACGAGGCGGGCGGCGATGAAGGCGATGCCGAAAGCGGTGAGGCAGAGTGCGGCGCCGGTCCAGTGGCGGCTGACGTAAAAGAGAGTGATGAAGGTGGCGAGGACGCTGTATCCGACGCCGCCGAGAGCGAGGGCCGTACCGTGCGGGGCCACGCGGAGGAGTACGCTGCGGAAGGGCAAATGCTCGCCGTGGACGACGGGGACGGGGCGTTTGGCCAGCGCGAGGAAAACGCTGGCGGCGCACAGCGCGGCAGTGAGGATGCCGATGGAGCCGAGGCCGAGCGAGTGCGCCATGAACACGCCGAGCGGCGCGCCGATGGAAATCGCGCCATAGGTGCAGATGCCGTTGTAAGCGATGACGCGGGCGGTGTGCTCGGCGCCGACGGCGGAGATGCCCCAGAGATTCGCACCGGTGGAACCCAGGCTCTCGCCTATGCCGAGGGCGAGGCGGCTGAGGATGAGGGCGGCCATGCCGTACAGCGGCGCGCGATGCAACAGGCCGGCGACGAGGAGAAACGCGCCGGAGGCAGTGCACATGCTCATGCCCCAGATGACGGAGATTCTGGCGCCGCGATGATCGGAGATGTAACCGGCCCAGGGACGGCTGAGGAACGTCGCGATGTACTGGATGCTGATGACCAGGCCGGCGATGGTGGCACTGTAGCCGAGGCGGAAATGGACGTATTCCGGCAGCACCGCCAGGGGCAGGCCGATGGCGAGATAAACAACGAAGGTGAACAGGACGTAGGAAATGATGCGGCGGGTCAGGGCTGCGTCGTTCTCTGCGGAAGATCCGGGGCACGCGGGATGGCGGGCTCGGTTGCCGTCAGTTGCGTTGGATTTGCCGCCCGGTGCGCTCAAAGGCCAGTATAGCGAAGGCGTTTGCGGGAGCGCTCGGGAGCTGTTCCTCTGCTCTATCCCAGGTTTGCAAATGGCTCAAAGCCCGTCCGCCAGTGGAGGGAAGGTCAACAACAAAGCAACGACCAGCAAAACAACGGCCGCAATACTCACGCGATTCATAGGCAGGTTGCGGTTGCGCCATCGCAGTTCAAAGATCCCCCACGCGATGAGCCAAATCACGATCGCCGATGTCGTCACTCCCGAGAGCGGGCCGGTGGGCTTGGAGAAGATCATCCAACGGGCGAAAACAGCAAAGCGGTCGGCCGCGATAGAAAGAACAGCCAGCGCGCATGCGCCGATGCCTGCAGCCAGAAGCGCGGCCGCTCCGGGACCGTTGGGAAGTGCGGTTGCGGCGGAAGAGTCGAATTTCCGGGAGAATTGCATTCGTCAATCTCCGTGAGCGAGGCGAATCACGCTGCCGCCGTTTACCGGCGCATGCTCGTCGATTTCGGCGCCAAAAAATCCAGCGATGCCCGCGGCAAGCATGGAAACCAGAACGAAGCACAGGACAGCATTGCGCAGGGTCGGATGATTTTTAAGGCCGGACCCATAACGCGCCAGCACTGTCCAGGCCATGGTGATGGAAATCGGCGTCAGCCATGCGACGTGCTCCTTCCACTCCATGCCGAGGGAGTGCCACGCGCCTGTTGATGGTCGGGAAAGCAGAAGGCGCTGGGGAAAGGCAGCGAGATCCGTCGTCCCCGGAGGCGGAACGGCGCGATACCACGGATAGACCACGTACGCGCCGGTAAGCACAGCCAGCCAGGCCAGAACGGCCATGATGGCAAAGTAGATCTCGACAAATCTCCGATCGCCGGCGCCGATTGGGGCGTGAGACGAAGGCGCGTATCTGCGCCACAGCTCAACGATCGCGCCGGAGCATGCCAGCAAATAGAGGCCGCCGAAGCCCATGCCGTGAATGAGTGTCCATAGAGCATGCGATGAAATGTCCATGGTGTCTCCTTGCCGCCGGTTCAGTAGCCGTTGGGGTGAGCGGACTGCCAAAGGAATGCGGTGGTGTCGGGCTTCTTGTCTTCTTTGCCCCAGGTCCAGTACATGCCGACGTAAGCGTAGTTCTCTGTCTGGCCGGCCACGGAATGACCATAGCAAAACAGGAACTGCTCATTTGGGTTGTGCTTGAAGTGGTAGTAGCCGCCGAGGTCGATCAATGTGGACGCCTGAGTCTGCGGCGTGGCAAGGCCTTCCCTGCCGTGGGAGAAGACTTCGCCGCCGAACTCGATCCGGTCGCCCGGGAATGTGTACTTGAGCAGAAAGCCGCCGTAAGGAAAATTGCGGTACTGCGTTTGCGGAACCACGGTTTCGCCTGCGCCTCCGTCAAGCAGCCAGGGGCCGATGTTTTTTTGCAGCCACAGGGGAAGCCGATACCAGACTTTCCCCACGCCGAGGCCCTTGTCGTAGTTGCCGGTGGGCATTTCAAACATGGTGAAGGTGCCGATTTGCGGAACGTACTTTGATTCCTTGATGTAAGCGATCTTTGCGCCCAGTTCCATGTCGGTGAGCCCGAACAGAGTCGGTCCCTGTCCGGCGGGAGCATAGATGGGCTTGTTGCGCGGGCCAATTACTCCCCACGGAAGGATGGCATGGATCTGGACGCGCGGAACCGCGCCCCAGTTGAACTCAAATGCAGGACCGGTGGAGTCCATCTCGACGGGGGTGCCGTCAGCGGCGCCGAAAATGTAGAACTCATAATGCTTGTAATCGACGGGTACGGGATCGTCGGTCTGGTAGGGAGGCCCCTGGGCGCGGAGCGGAAGGGCACACAAAACGGCGAACAATACCACGAGGCAGTGCGCGAATCTCTCGATGTTCTTCATGAATACTGAGGGAAGCACCGGGGAGCCACAGCAATTATGTGGAAGCTGCTTTTCGATGATGGCATGGTCTTGCGTCCCGATCAACCGATATCGGATTTCGACGCCTGCACGGGAGGGGAAATTCATCGTGCTGTAAACACGAAGGCCGGGGATTTCCCCGGCCCACTTGACTGCTCCTGGCGCTGCCAGAGCACCAATACCCGCCTAGAGCTGGTTCATGTTCTGCAGGAACTCGGCATTGTTGCGCACCTTTTCCAGGCGCGAAATCAACAGCTCCATCGCTTCCACCGGCGACAGCGGGTTGAGCACGCGGCGGGTCACAAAGATCCGCTGCAGGTCTTCCTTCGGAATCAGCAGCTCTTCCTTGCGGGTGCCGGAGCGCTGAATGTCGATAGCCGGGAAGACGCGCTTGTCCACCAGCTTCCGGTCTAGGATGATTTCCATGTTGCCGGTGCCCTTGAACTCTTCAAAAATGACTTCGTCCATGCGCGAGCCGGTATCGACGAGGGCAGTGGCGATGATGGTGAGCGAGCCGCCTTCCTCAATGTTGCGGGCGGCGCCGAAAAACCGCTTGGGCCGCTGCAGGGCGTTCGAATCGACGCCGCCGGATAGGACTTTCCCCGAAGGCGGCACGATGGTGTTGTAGGCGCGGGCCAGGCGGGTGATCGAGTCCAGCAGGATGACGACGTCGCGCTTGTGCTCCACCAGGCGCTTGGCCTTCTCAATCACCATCTCGGCCACCTGGACGTGGCGGGCTGCGGGCTCATCGAACGTGGAGCTGATGACTTCGCCCTTGACCGACCGCTGCATGTCCGTGACTTCTTCCGGTCGCTCGTCGATGAGCAGCACGATCAGCACGACTTCAGGATGGTTGGTGGTGATGGAGTTGGCGATGGACTGCAGCAGCATGGTCTTGCCGGTGCGCGGCGGGGCCACGATGAGCCCGCGCTGGCCCTTGCCGACAGGCGTGAGCAGATCCATGACTCGGCCGCTGACCGCTTCGCGCACGGTTTCCATCTTGATCCGTTCCTGGGGATAGAGCGGCGTCAGATTGTCGAACAGGATCTTGTTGCGCGTCTCTTCCGGCGATTCGAAGTTAATGGCCTCGATCTTGACCAGCGCAAAATATTTCTCGCCTTCGTGAGGCGGCCGCACGTTGCCGCTGATCGAGTCGCCTGTTTTCAGGTCGAACTTGCGGATTTGCGACGGCGAAACGTAAATGTCGTCCGGCCCGGGCAAGTAGTTGTAATCGGGCGAGCGCAGGAAGCCGTAGCCGTCGGGGAGGATCTCCAGCACGCCGTCAGCGAAGATATGCCCCTCCTTCTCGCTCTGCGCCTGGAGGATCTTGAAGATGAGATCCTGCTTGCGCAGCCCGCTGGCTCCGGGAATTTCCAGTGTGCGCGCAATGCGGCTCAGTTCTGTGATGTTCTTCTCTTTGAGTTCTGCAATGGTCATGTTCACCTGCGGGTGAGAGGGATTTTTTCTGGTGGGAGATTGGAACGGAAGTGGTCCGGACTTCAGGTGGGGATTCTATCGAGCATTGTAGCGCAGCCGCGCTCAGGATGACTTTCCGAATTGTGCGCTTGGAAGGAAGAACCCGGAAGGAGCGGCCTTCCAACCGGAAAGCCGCCTGAAACCGTGAACAACGTCTTTCGTTCTTCTTGCAGGGCGACTAGGCGGCGCGACGCCGCGCCACCGGCTCTTGTGCCACCACTTTCTCCGCCGGCCGCGCGCCGGGTTGATCGCTCCGAAAACGGACCAGGACGTCGTTAGTGGTGTCCTGAAGCCGGGAGTTCGGCTTGTGCAGCTTGCGCGTGGCCTTTGAAGCCAGTTGGCAGAGCTGGTAACGGTTGGACACATGAGAGAGTGCCCCAAAAACAAGATCAGAACGCATGACGAATTTTTCTCCTTCTACTGGTGCTTGCCCGGTCGGCACTTCAGTGGTTGCCCCGGTGCAGCCGACAGCTTCTCGAGCGGTCGTTTGTGCCATTCCCCAAGGATTAGACGCACGCGTGCGGCGGCGAGTTCAAAAATCTTGGATGCGTTTCCTTAGAATATGGAACGCATGGCCCGGATTTTTTCATCGGAGCACGAGCCGGACTTGCCCGAGGACCTTGAAACTCAATGGTCGCTCGACGTCCTGACAGCACACCACCGCATCAATCCATTCCATAACAACAACTTAACTGGTGCGGGAGAATGACAGGCTGGCACACCTTGCCCAACTGTGCAATCTATCCTTACTGGATGGCACCCTTGAATGTATAACGGAGATGGCTGTTGGTCAATCTTTTTTTCGCTCCAGGAGGCGGCATTGGTACTCTTCCAATCAAGAGATTGGCGTTTGCCATCAACTTATTGAAAACAATAAACTTGAACAGCAAACAGGCCAAGGCGCTCCGGTCTGGATCCGATCCTCGATCAGAGTGTTTTCCACCGGCGCTTCATATGGCGTCCAGCTCGGGAACCATTTCTCCATGGCTTCCCGTCCGGATCGGTAAGGGCCGCGTACCCGTTCACGTCAGTCATGCTGAAGGTCCGGCGGCGCCTTGCCCGGGGCGAGGCCAATAGTTGATCCAATCGGAACATCCACGCCGCCAGCAGAACGGCAAATGGCGCCATCAACAGCGCGGTATCCCAGCCTGAGAGAAGATTGGCATCTGACACGAAGAACCTCCGTCGAAACGCATGGTGCATGAGGGAATTCTCATGCCTTGATCGGAATATCGACAGAGATTGGGGAAGTCTTAAACCCAAAGGTAATTAGATTCTTTAGGTTCCCTCAGGATGGACCTCTTGCGGCCGCCGCTCGGCACCTGTTCTACGCCCAGTTACTCCGGTCCAGCGTTCGGTACTGAATGGCTTCGGCCAGGTGCGCCCCGCTCAGCGCCTCCGTTCCTTCCAGGTCGGCCACGGTCCGCGACACCTTCAGGATGCGGTCGTGCGCCCGCGCCGTCAGCCCCTGCGGCTGCATGGCGCGCTCCAGCAGGCGTTCGCCGTCGGGACCCAGTTCGCAGTGGACGCGGATCTGCCGCGTGTTCATCTGCGCGTTGGAGTAGATCTTCTCGCCGGACTTCCGGAAACGCTCCTGTTGCCGCCCGCGCACCGCCAACACGCGATCGCGGATCTCGGCCGATCCCTCGGCGGCCGCGCGCCCGCGAAGCTCCTTGTACTGCACCGCGGGAACTTCAATGTGGATGTCGATGCGGTCCAGCAGCGGACCGGAGATTTTGGCAACGTAGCGCTGGATCATGGGCGGCGTGCACAGGCACTCGCGTGATTTGTCGTTGAAGTAGCCGCAGGGACAAGGATTCATGGCCGCGGCGAGCATGAACCGCGCCGGAAAGCTCAGGCTCATGCTGGCACGCGCGACGGTCACGGTGTGATCCTCCATGGGCTGGCGCAATACTTCCAGCACGTTGCGGGGAAACTCCGGCAGTTCGTCCAGAAAGAGCAGCCCATTGTGCGCCATCGAAACTTCTCCCGGCCGGGGCACGACGATGCCTCCGCCGATCAGTCCGGCATCGGAGATGGTATGGTGCGGGGAACGGAACGGCCGCTGCGTCACCAGGCCCGCCGCCGCATCCAGCACCCCGGCCACGGAATGAATCTTAGTGGTCTCCAGTGCTTCGTCGAAGCTCAGCGGCGCCAGGATCGACGGCAGCCGCTTGGCCAGCATGGTCTTGCCCGAGCCCGACGGCTCGATCATCAGGATGTTGTGGCTTCCCGCCGCCGCAACCTCCAGCGCCCGCTTGGCCGTCTGCTGCCCGCGCACATCCTTGAAGTCCACAGTGAAATGTTGCAGCTCGGTCAGCAGCGCCTCAGTCGAAACCCGAAACGGCTCCCTCTGGATCACTCCCAGCACCGTCGTGTTCAGCAGTTCCAGCACATCCAGCAGAGACGATACCGGGTAAACGTTCACGCCTTCCACCACCGCGGCCTCCGCCGCATTGGCCGCCGGCAGAATAAGGTTGGGAATGTTTTTCTCTCGCGCCAGGATGGCCACCGGAAGCATGCCCGGAATCGAGCGCAGGCTTCCGTCCAGGCCCAATTCGCCCACCAGCAGAAAGCGGCTCAGATCGTCGATACGCAGCGCGCCATGCGCCGAGAATGCCGACAGCGATTGGTAGATCGAATCCGAAGCCTTCCTTTTTCAGGTCGGCGGGCGCCAGGTTGATGGTGATGTGCGTGGGCGGAATCAGGTAACCGGAGTTCTTGATGGCGGCGCGCACGCGGTCCGGCTCTCCCGCACCGCCGCGTCGGGCAGCCCCACGGTGTGAAAATGATCCTGGTCGGACACAACGCCGCTGTAATCGACTTCGACGTCGATCAGGTTGGCATCGATTCCGTAAACGGCTGCGCTGATGGTCTTGAATAGCATGGCTGAAATGTGCAGGGTGTGTACCATTGCGCCGCCCATCGCTGAATGTGACGGATGCCGCTCATCTGCGAGGGCAGCCTCTCAGGCAGTTTCGCCATCGCATCCCCGGCTGCTTCGGTCGCGGAATGATCGCGCGCCGCGAGGTCGTCAAGCGCACGCGCCGTGGCGTAACATCGTTCCGGCAGGTTGCAAAAATGACTTCCCTATTCGACCTCTACAAGATTGGCGTCGGCCCTTCCAGCTCGCACACCATGGGCCCCATGCGCGCGGCCCATCGCTTCGCGAGCGGCCTGGTTGAGAGCGGCATCCTCGATTACGTGGCGCGCGTTGAAGCCCAGCTCTATGGCTCACTTGCCCTCACCGGCATTGGCCATGCCACCGACCGCGCCGTGCTGCTGGGCCTCTCCGGCAACGAACCCGCCACCGTCGATCCCGCCGCCATCGAAACTTCGGTCGCTGCGATCCGTGCTTCACACAAGCTGAACCTCGCCGGCCGCCGCGCCATCGCCTTCGATGAAACCAACGACCTGATTTTCCATCGCGACGTGATGAACCCACCCGGCGCAGCCATGCTCCATCCCAATGGACTGCGGTTCACCGCATACGATGCCGGCGGCAAGGTCCTCGACCAGCGCACTTTCTTCTCCATCGGCGGCGGCTTCATTACCGAGGACGCGGAGAGGCCTGAGACCGCTGCCGGATCGGATGCGGCGCAGAGCGGCGCCCGCGATTCCCTTCCCATTTCACAGCGCAGCGGAGCTGCTGGAGCTGGCCGAGGCGCACCAGCTCTCCCTTCGCGGACCTGATGCTCGGCAACGAGACGGCGCGCATGGCCGCGCTGAGTCAGCAGTCGCCGGAACACGGCGTTCGCACCGGCATCGATCGCATCTGGAACGCGATGCGCGATTGCATGGAACGGGGCATGACCACCGAGGGCACGCTGCCCGGCGGCCTGAACGTGCAGAGGCGCGCGTACCGACTGGCCCAGCGCCTGCGCGCCAAGGAAGCGGAAGGCAAGGCGCGCGATCCGCTGGCGCCGCTCGACTGGGTGACGGTTTACGCCATGGCCGTGAACGAGGAGAACGCAGCCGGCGGCCGCGTGGTGACCGCGCCCACCAATGGCGCCGCGGGCGTGGTGCCTGCCGTCGCTCGATACTATGAGACCTTCGTCCCTGACGCCAGCCAGGAAGGCATCCATCGCTTCTTCCTCGCTTCGGCCGCCATCGGCATCCTCTACAAGGAGAATGCTTCCATCAGCGGCGCTGAGGTCGGCTGCCAGGGCGAGGTGGGCGTGGCCTGCTCCATGGCCGCGGGCGGGCTCACTGCCGCGCTCGGCGGCTCCAACGGCCAGATCGAGCACGCCGCGGAGATCGCCATGGAGCACAACCTGGGCATGACTTGCGATCCCATCGGCGGCCTGGTCCAGATCCCCTGCATTGAACGCAACGCCATGGGAGCGGTGAAAGCGGTGCAAGCCTCCCGCATCGCCATGAATGAGTCCGAATCCCACAAAGTCTCGTTGGACCAGGTCATCCGGACGATGTTTTTAACTGGGATGGATATGCAATCGCGGTACAAGGAGACCAGCCTGGCTGGGCTGGCGTTGAATATCATCGAGTGTTGATGCGGGTTTGCGCGGATGCGCCGTGACCCTGCCCGATTGCGAAAGGAACGACCGATTGCAGCAACCCCATGAGACGTCTGAAGGGAATTCGCGCGATGAACGCGATGCCGCGTCCTGGGCGGCGCCGCAACAACCGATCGCGCCGTGGTGGCACACGGTAGTCCTCGCCGGCGGCATTGCCCTGCTTTCCTTTGCCGGCGCCAAGCAGATCGCCGGCAACCATGCCGCACCCATCATCCGATTGGAGACTTATGGCTTCACCGCGGCCACCGAGCTGGCCATGCTGGCCTGGATCTGGTTCGGGCTGTGGCTGCGGGGACTCCGCTTCCGATCGTTGATCGGCGACCTGGAACGCGGTGTCCGGGGTGTCGCGATCGATCTCGGCGTTGCCGGAGTCTTCTGGGTTGGCTCCCTGTTAGTTCTCGCATCGCTGGGAGTTTTCTGGGAGGTGATGGACGCCGCCATCCATCATCGGACCTTTGCGCCCAACGGCCAGCCGGATGCCGCGCAGCAACATACCATTAGTACGCTGCTCCGCCTCGCGCCGGCCACAGCGAGTGAAATCGCCGCATGGATATTGCTCTGCGCGTTCGCCGCCTTCGCTGAAGAAATTGTGTTTCGCGGTTATTTGCAGCGGCAATTCACCGCCTGGGGCCGCGGCGCATTGTGGGTGGGCGTGGTGTTCTCAGGAATTTTTTTCGGCATGGCGCATGGCTATCAGGGCGTTCGCAACATGGTTCTGCTTTCGGTTTTTGGCGCTCTGTTCAGCCTGCTCACCATTTTCCGCCGCAGTCTGCGCGCGGGAATATTCGCGCACGCGTGGCAGGATATGATCGCCGGTTTGGGTCTCGCACTGCTTCACGCACGGCACTTCATCTGAAAATCATTTGTGCACCTGGGATACCATCCGGAAAAATTGTTGCCACTTTTTCCACTCTCTATTCGTTTTTTTCTTGACACTTGTGTTGCATGAATCTATACATTCACCTAACTGCAATTCAACTTGCAGCTTCGATGCAACCCATCGAAAAGGGAGAATAGGAAAATGGCAACGAAAAAGGCAGCCAAGAAAGCACCTGCGAAGAAGGCCGCGAAGAAGACCGCGAAAAAGAAGTAGTCGCGACCAACAACAACAGGCAAACTCAGAGGGGACGCTTCAAAGCGTCCCCTCAGTGTTTTTGCCGACTGTGAGCGCGGGCACGGAAGGACAACGGCCAAAGGCGCATAGAATCAGGGGAAGGACAAATACGAACATGACGCGCCGCCGCTGGATTGCCGAACATTGGGATGAAGCCACCGCAACGTTGACTGGGCCACAAGCCGAGCACATGACGCGCGTGCTCCGCGCCAGCCCGGGGATGGAAGCCGACGTAGTGGCGGGCGGACACGTGTTTCACGCCGAAGTTGCCGCGGCCTCCACCGAGGAGGTGCGATTCAATCTGCTGGCAGCGGTGGAAGCCGATCCCGCATTGCCCGTTACATTGGTCATGTCCATTTTCAAGTTCGATCACCTGGAGTGGGGAATCGAGAAAGCCACGGAGTTGGGCGTGGCCGGAATCGTGCCCGCGATTGCGCGGCGGACTGAGAAGCACCTGGCCGATGCCGCCGAGAAACGCGTGGAGCGCTGGCGCCGCATCGCGCGCGAGGCCGCGCAACAGTCGCGCCGCTCCGACGTTCCCGTGATTTACGAACCTGTTCAACTCGGCGCGCATGTGCGCACGCAATCCCGCGCCACACGCATCGTGCTGGCCGAGCAGGAACGCACCACCACGTTGCGCGTGCTGCTCAAGGAGGTGTTGGACGCGTCGCGCAACGAGATGCCGACGCTGGAACTCGCGTTCGGCCCTGAAGGCGGCTGGGCGCCGGAAGAGGAAGCGCTCTTCGACGCCAATGGATGGCGCGCCGCGTCGCTGGGGCCGCGCATCCTGCGCGCGGAGACGGCGGCCATTGCCGCGATGGCGGTTGTGGCATCGTATCTCGAATAGAATTCGCCGAAGATTGCCGGAGGGCTACAGCGACACGCCGCGCTTCCAGGGAATGAAGTCGTTCTGCTTGAGCAGCTCAGCTTTGGTCAACGCGTGTCCGCCGGCCACCGCGATCGAAAGTTCCAACAGCTTCTCCGCGCATTCCGGCAACGTCATCTCGCCGGTGATGATGCCGCCCGCGTCAAAGTCGATGTTGTCCGGCATGCGAGCCGCGAGCGCCGAGTTGGTGGAGATTTTGACGACCGGCGCGATCGGATTGCCGGTCGGCGTGCCCAGCCCCGTGGTGAACAGCACCAGGTTCGCGCCCGAGCCTACCTGAGCGGTCACGCTCTCCACGTCGTTGCCCGGGGTGCAATGCAGGTTCAGGCCAGGCTGAGCGACATACTCGGGATAGTCGAGCACTCCGCGGATGGGCCCAGCGCCGCCTTTGCGCGCCGCGCCAGCCGATTTGATCGCGTCCGTGATCAATCCATCGGCGATGTTGCCCGGCGAAGGATTCATCTCAAACCCTGACTGCACCGCGCGCGCCCGGGCCGCGTAAGCGTGCATCAGGTCATGGAAGCGCTGCGCGAGCTCGTCGGTGGCGCAGCGGTTCACGAGCTCCTGCTCCACGCCGTGCAGCTCAGGAAATTCAGAGAGCAGCGTCTTGCCGCCCAGCTCGCCCAGCAAGTCAGAGACGTAGCCCAGGGTTGGGTTCGCGGAGATGCCGCTGAAGCCGTCGGAGCCGCCGCATTGCAAGCCGATGGTCAGCCCGGCGAGCGGCTCCGGCGTCCGCAGCGCCTGGTTAGCCTGCTCCAGCGCAGCAAAGGTCGCTTCCAGTGCTTCGTTCATCAGCACTGTATCGCGCCCGGCGCGCTGGTGCTCGAAGACCAGGACCGGCTTGCTCATTTTGGGATCGCGCGCGCGATACTCGTCCATCAGCATCGACGCCTGAGCGTGCTGGCAGCCCAGGCTGAGCACCGTGGCCCCGGCTACGTTGGGATGATGAATGTAGCCGGCGAGCAATCCGCACAGCGCCTGCGCATCCTGGCGTGTGCCGCCGCATCCGCCCTGGTGGGTCAGGAAGCGAATTCCATCGAGGTTGGGAAACACCCGCTCCGCGCGCGCCGCCGCAACTGCTTCAGCGACCGCATTGCCGTTTCCGCCGGTTCGCCCCTGCACCAGGTCGCGCACGCGCTGGCGGTAGCGGTTGCCCTCGCCGCCGTAGCCCAATTCTTCTTCCAGCGCCTCGCGCATCCGCTCCACGTTGCGGTTCTCGCAGAACACCATGGGCAGCACCAGCCAGTAGTTCCTCGTACCAATCTGGCCGTCCGCGCGATGGAATCCGTCGAACGTCCGCGCTGCCCAACGCGATGCATCCGGCAGATGAAACTCCAAGGGCCGCCGCTGGGCCGTGTACGCTTCCGCGCGATGGCGGATGTTGCGCGTCGAAATCAGGCCGCCGCGAAGGATCGGCTGGGTCGCTTCGCCCACCACCATCCCGTACATGCGGATGAAGTCGCCGGGGGCAAAATCCTGGAGCGCCATCTTGTGCTTGGCGGGAATGTTCTCAGTGACCGGGCACGTAACGGGCGGAACACCGTAGCGCACTTCAGTTCCGGCGCTCAGCGCGGCCAGCGCCACCAGAATATTGTCTCGGGGCTCGAGTTGCAGAACGGCATCCGGCATGTGCAGTGAATCTCCCTAGCTGATACAGAGCCAAGGATACAACCCGCGCCGCGTTGGCCGCCGCGCGCTCTCACCAGGGATGGGTGAAGCGGATCAGCAAACCGGCGAGGGTTGCGCCAATCAGCGGGCCGAGGATGGGAATGGGCGCATAGCGCCAGTTGGATCCGCCTTTGCCGGGAATGGGCGCGAGCCAATGCACCAGCCGGGGCCCGAAGTCGCGCGCAGGATTGATGGCGTATCCGGTGGTCCCTCCCAGCGAGAGCCCGATGCCCCACACCAGGCTGCCCACCAGCCATGGGCCGATTCCCGCGGCAGGGCCGCGCTCCGCCACGCCGGGAGAAAAGATGGCGCCCGCCACAAGCACCAGTACTGCGGTGCCGATAATTTCGCTTAAGAGATTCCAAGGCGGTGCGCTGATGGCTGGCCCGGTGCAGAACACACCCAGCATTGCCGCCTGGTCTGGCGTCTCACGCCAGTGCGGCCCATAGTGCAGCGCCATGATCGCCGCACCGCACATCGCGCCCAGCATCTGCGCGCTCCACAGCCACGCGACGTGGGTGTAGTTCCCGCTCACAATGGCGCCGGCCAGGGTGATGGCCGGGTTGATGGCCGCATCGTGACTGCCGAAGCCCTGGGCCACGATGACGCCGCACATCACGGCCAGCGCCCATCCGGTGGTGACCACTATCCAGCCGGCATTCGCCGCGTACGACTTGCGCAGGGTCACACCGGCGCAAACGCCGTTGCCCAGCAGGACCAATACCAGCGTGCCCATGAATTCGCCCAACCACGGTGAATGCATTCCGCCTCCGTTACATCAGTCCATTCAGAACCACGTTTTGCGTTATACTCGCGATACTCGTCGCCAAACTTTTCTTCCAGCGCTTTTGCTTCCTTGCCGCTTCGCCACACCTGGAGAGGAAACAAAACGGCAAGGATGAACAGCCACCACGGCCTGGCTGCAAAGATAATCGCTCCTGCGATCATCAGCGCGCCAAAAACGTAAATGGGATTGCGAATGCGTGCGTACAACCCCGTGGTGACCAGCTTCGACGCCTTCGCTTCAATGCTGAACGCACTGCCCAATTGCAGCCGCGCCAGCACGAACAGCAGAAACGCGGGCGCGGCAATCGCCACTCCGGCGACATGCCAGGGTGTCCATGCCAAGATGCGCCGCGTGCGCCCCGAATGCAATCGCCAGACCAACAACACCGCCAGAGTGATCATGTTGAGTTTCATTTTGAGATGCCTCCCCGCTGCGTCCCGCCCCGCCCGCTTCTCTGAGACGCCGCAAACTCGTTGTACAGGACGCAGGTATTCTCCATCGCCGGCCCGGCACCCGCCAAGCTCCTTCTGAGGCTCCGCCGCGCGCAGTCTTCATTTGCCCGCCGCCGGCGTCGCGTCGTACTGCGTCCAATGCGTCATTAGCTCATTCACCACCACGTGTCCAACCCTGTAAGCTGCCTCCAGCGATGGCAGATATGCGCTGTACGTCCCCACCCTCTGGTGCGCCAGGCTCTCGGCCGCGCTCATTCCGCGCGGCTGCTGGTCGTAGTTGCTCACCGTCCGCAGCACCAGCACCCGGCTCCAATCCGCTTTGGCCGCTGCGGCCAGGAACTGAAGCGACTGCAGCGTTCCCGTGTCCTCCATCGCCGTGGTGGCAAACTCGCCTTTGCCGCCGGTGAAGTAGCGCATCCACTCCGCCGCCCACGCGTCGTTCAGCTTCCCATGCCAGAAAGTGGAACCCGAGACCTCGTCGCCCATGGTCACAAACGGCGGCCTCTGCGCTGCTGCTCCATCGAACGCCGCGCGCGCGTTCTTCAGCTTGTCGGAATCGGGCAGCGGCACATAGCGCGTCAGCCCGTACGCCCACTCGGCAAGACTCGCATTCAGCTTGTAGACCTGTCCCGGCCGCGGCTCCGCAGGCGGCTCAAACGGGCGCGTCTTGCCGAGCGGCAGCTTGCCTGTGCTCCAGTCCGGCGGAATCTCTCGCGCATCGATTTCGTATCCGAGGTCGCCCTCCACCACCCATCGCGACCACGCTGCCGATCCCAGCGAGATTCGCTGCGGGCTGCCGCCGGCGATCCCGGCAATGAGCCAGTACGCATGGGTCAAATCGAATCGCGGATCGAGACCGAGCGCCATGATCGTGGCCGCGGCGTGCGCCGTTCCCGGCCCAGTCAGCACCGCCATCTCGCCCGCATCGTTCATGCGCACCGCGTGGTAGCCCGCGGGCAACGGATACACGCGGTCAAGGTGGTCGCGCTCCACCCAATACTGCAGCTCGCCGGGCGTGTCTCCGCTGTCCGCGCCAACTTCAAACATGGCCACGACCACAACTTTGACCGGAATCGGATTAGTTTTTGCCATCGACGCGCCGCAAGACGCGAAGACGCACAGTACCAGACACGCTTTGCACAGAATCATTGATTGCGATGGTACGATATTTTCCACGGCGGAGAGGATCGCTCAGCCATGACCTTGAAATTCACCACGTCCTATCTTGAAGATTCCCTGGAGATTCTCCGCTACTACAAGAAGCTCGGCGAGCGGGCCATGGCGCAGGTCACAGAGGAGAAGCTCTTCGCCACGCTCGACGCGGAGGCCAATTCCATTGCCATCGTAGTGAAGCACATGGCGGGCAACATGCGTTCGCGCCATGTGCTTCGCTTACGATGGCAATGGAATTGGCCTCCGCGTCGGGGGGAAGAAGGGCTTCTCCTCTGTGACCTGCGCCATGGCCCGCTCGCCGAGCTTCTTGTAGTAGCGGAGAATCTCCAGGGAATGTTCAAGATAGGACGTGGTGAATTTCAAGGTCATGGCTGAGCGGGATCCTTCTCCACCATGGAAGAAATATCGTACCATCGCAATCAATGATTCTGTGCAAAGCGTGTCTGGGTGTGTGCGTCTTCGCGTCTTGCGGCGCGTCGATGGCGAAAACTGATCCGATTCCGGTCAAAGTTGTGGTCGTGGCCATGTTTGAAGTTGGCGCGGACAGCGGCGACACGCCCGGCGAGCTGCAGTATTGGGTGGAGCGCGACCACCTTGACCGCGTGTATCCGTTGCCCGCGGGCTACCACGCGGTGCGCATGAACGATGCGGGCGAGATGGCGGTGCTGACTGGGCCGGGAACGGCGCACGCCGCGGCCACGATCATGGCGCTCGGTCTCGATCCGCGATTCGATTTGACCCATGCGTACTGGCTCATTGCCGGGATCGCCGGCGGCAGCCCGCAGCGAATCTCGCTGGGATCGGCAGCGTGGTCGCGATGGGTGGTGGAGGGCGACCTCGGATACGAAATCGATGCGCGAGAGATTCCGCCGGACTGGAGCACAGGCAAGCTGCCGCTCGGCAAGACGCGCCCGTTTGAGCCGCCTGCGGAGCCGCGGCCGGGACAGGTCTACAAGCTGAATGCGAGTCTTGCCGAGTGGGCGTACGGGCTGACGCGCGATGTGCCGCTGCCCGATTCCGACAAGCTGAAGAACGCGCGCGCGGCGTTCGATGGAGCAGCAGCGCAGAGGCCGCCGTTTGTGACCATGGGCGACGAGGTCTCGGGTTCCACTTTCTGGCATGGGAAGCTGAACGACGCGTGGGCGGCGGAGTGGATGCGCTACTTCACCGGCGGCAAAGGCGAGTTTGCCACCACGGCGATGGAGGATACGGGAACGCTTCAGTCGCTTCAGTTTCTGGCCGCGGCGGGCAAAACGGATTGGAGCCGCGTGCTGGTGCTGCGGACGGTGAGCAACTACGACCAGCAGCCGCGCGGAATGAGCGCGGCCGACAGCCTGGCGCGCCAGAGGGTGGGGACGTACAGCGCATATCTGCCGTCGCTGGAGGCAGCGTACCGCGTCGGTCACGTGGTGGTCGATGAGTTACTGACGCATTGGAAGCAGTACGACGCGGCGCCGGCGGCGGGCAAAAGATGACTGCGGAGGCTGGAGCCTCAGAAGGAGCTTGGCGGGTGCCGGGCCGGCGATGGAGAATACCTGCGTCCTGCACAACGAAGTTTGCGGCGTCGCAGAGAAGCGGGCGGGGCTGCGACGCCAGCGGAGAGGCATCTCAATGAAGCTCAACTTCCTCACACTCGCGGTGATATTGGTCGCGGCGACTGCATTCGGGGTGCACGCGGCTCACCTTGTATGGACACCCTGGCACGTCGCCGGAGTTGCCATTGCCGCGCCCGCGTTTCTTCTGTTCGTGCTGGCGCGGCTGCAATTGGGCAGCGCATTCAGCATTGAAGCTAAGGCGTCGAAGCTGGTCACCACCGGGTTGTACGCACGCATTCGCAATCCCATTTACGTCTTTGGCGCGGTGATGATCGCAGGAGCGATTATCTTTGCAGCCAGGCCGTGGTGGCTTCTTATCTTTGCCGTTTTGTTTCCGCTCCAGGTGTGGCGAAGCGGCAAGGAAGCGAAAGCGCTGGAAGAAAAGTTTGGCGACGAATATCGCGAGTACAAACGCAAAACGTGGTTCTGAATGGACTGATGGAACGGAGGCTGAATGCATTCACCGTGGTTTGGCGAATTTATGGGCACGCTGGTATTGGTCCTGCTGGGCAACGGCGTTTGCGCCGGTGTGACCCTGCGCAAGTCGTACGCGGCGAATGCCGGCTGGATAGTGGTCACCACCGGATGGGCGCTGGCCGTGATGTGCGGCGTCATCGTGGCCCAGGGCTTCGGCAGTCACGATGCGGCCATCAACCCGGCCATCACCCTGGCCGGCGCCATTGTGAGCGGGAACTACACCCACGTCGCGTGGCTGTGGAGCGCGCAGATGCTGGGCGCGATGTGCGGTGCGGCGATCATGGCGCTGCACTATGGGCCGCACTGGCGTGAGACGCCAGACCAGGCGGCAATGCTGGGTGTGTTCTGCACCGGGCCAGCCATCAGCGCACCGCCTTGGAATCTCTTAAGCGAAATTATCGGCACCGCAGTACTGGTGCTTGTGGCGGGCGCCATCTTTTCTCCCGGCGTGGCGGAGCGCGGCCCTGCCGCGGGAATCGGCCCATGGCTGGTGGGCAGCCTGGTGTGGGGCATCGGGCTCTCGCTGGGAGGGACCACCGGATACGCCATCAATCCTGCGCGCGACTTCGGGCCCCGGCTGGTGCATTGGCTCGCGCCCATTCCCGGCAAAGGCGGATCCAACTGGCGCTATGCGCCCATTCCCATCCTCGGCCCGCTGATTGGCGCAACCCTCGCCGGTTTGCTGATCCGCTTCACCCATCCCTGGTGAGAGCGCGCGGCGGCCAACGCGGCGCGGGTTGTATCCTTGGCTCTGTATCAGCTAGGGAGATTCACTGCACATGCCGGATGCCGTTCTGCAACTCGAGCCCCGAGACAATATTCTGGTGGCGCTGGCCGCGCTGAGCGCCGGAACTGAAGTGCGCTACGGTGTTCCGCCCGTTACGTGCCCGGTCACTGAGAACATTCCCGCCAAGCACAAGATGGCGCTCCAGGATTTTGCCCCCGGCGACTTCATCCGCATGTACGGGATGGTGGTGGGCGAAGCGACCCAGCCGATCCTTCGCGGCGGCCTGATTTCGACGCGCAACATCGCCATCGCGCGGAAGCGTCACGGCCCAGCCGCGGCCCTTGGGTTTCATCTGCCGGATGCATCGCGTCTTGGAGCGCGGATGTCGACTGATCAATAGACGGCGGCGACCGAGGAAAGTGTTTGTGTGCTGCCCATGGTGTTATACGAAACCGCAACGCGGAAGCGAATTGGCGGGGCGCTGGGAGAAGAATTGGGCTACGGCGGCGAGGGCAACCGCTACCGCCAGCGCGTGGGCGACCTGGTGCGGGGCCGCCGGCGGGAAACGGGGGGCGCGCGCGCGCGCGCGCGCGCGCGCGCGCGCGCGCGCGCGCGCGCGCGCGCGCGCGCGCGCGCGCGCGCGGCCAGGCGCACACACACACACACACACACACACACACACACACACACACATGGCGCTGGGCGGCGTGGCCGGCGCGCGCGCGCGCGCGCGCGCGTGGCACGCGCGCGCGCGCGCGCGCGCGGCGCGCGCGCGCGTGCGCGCGCGCGCGCGCGCGCGCGCGCGCGCGCGCGCGCGCGCGCGCGCGCGCGCGCGCGCGCGCGCGCGCGCGCGCGCGCGCGCGCGCGCGCGCGCGCGCGCGCGCGCGCGCGCGCGCGCGCGCGCGCGCGCGCGCGCGCGCGCGCGCGCGCGCGCGCGCGCGCGCGCGCGCGCGCGCGCGCGCGCGCGCGCGCGCGCGCGCGCGCGCGCGCGCGCGCGCGGCCGTGCCACCACGTGGGGTGGAGCGGTGGATGGGGGGGGGTCGGATGGGGGTGGAGGGGGTGGTGGGGGTGGGGGGGGGTGGTGGTGGGGTGGGGGTGTGGGGGCGGTGGTGGGTGGTGGTGGTGGTGGGGGGGGGGGGGGGGGGGGGGGGGGGGGTGGGGGTGGGGGGTGGGGGGTGGGTGGGTGGAGGGGGGGGGGGGGGGGGGGGAGGAGGAGGAGGAGGAGGAGGAGGAGGGAGAGAGGGAGGGGGGGTGGGGGTGGTGGGGGGTGGGGGGGGGGGGGTGGGGGGGGGGGGGTGGATGTGGGGGGGGGGGGGGGGTGGTGGGGGTGGTGGTGGTGGGGGTGGGGGGGGGGGGGGGGGGG
>CAWBIG010000200.1:0-14843 GCA_963788435.1 uncultured Acidobacteriota bacterium
CATCGAGCACGCCCGCGACATCATGCCGCCCTATGAGCGGCTGACTTATGAGGCCGATCTCTACGATGCCGCCGAAGGCGCGGATGCGGCCATCATCCTCACCGAGTGGGAAGAGTTCGCCACCATCGACCTGCCCCGGCTCAAGCGCGCGCTCAAGTATCCCATCGTCATCGACGGACGCAACCTCTACCGCCCTGAGACCATGGCCGAACACGGCTTGACCTACGTCAGCATCGGCCGGCCAGACAGCACCAAAACCAAGGGTATCCAGCTGAAAAAGTCCCTGCTCTGAGCCTGAAATTGGAATCGTTCTAAGCTTCCTTCCGCGGTCCTCGCTTCAGAAGGTCCATCAGCCCCGCTTCATCCAGAACCGGCACGCCCAGCTCGCGCGCCTTGTCCAGCTTTGACCCCGCCTCTTCGCCGGCCACTACGTAGCTGGTCTTCTTGCTCACCGATCCGGCTACCTTGCCGCCCGCCGCTTCAATCTTCGCCCTGGCATCGTCCCGCGTCAGCGTAGGCATCGTGCCTGTGAGCACCAGCGTCAGCCCGGCAAGCTGCGACGTCCGCTGCCTCTTCTCCGCCGTCATCTTCACCCCGGCTTGCTTCAGATGCTCAATCAGCTCGCCGTTCGCCGGCCGCGCAAAAAAATCCACGATCGCCTGCGAAATTCGCGGACCCACCTCTTCCACGCGCTCCAGCTCCTCCGCACTCGCCGCCATAATCGCGTCCATTGAGCCAAACTCCTCCGCCAGCAGCTCCGCCGTCCTCTCGCCCACAAAGCGGATGCCCAGCCCCATCAGCACCTGCGCCAGCCCCGCGTGCTTTGACCGCTCAATCTCCTCCAGCAAGGTTCGCGACGACTTCTCCCCCCATCGCTCCAGGGTCATCAGATCTTCCAGGCGCAGCTTGTACAAGTCGGCTACGCTGCGCACCAGGCCTTTCTCAAGCAGCTGCGCGGCCGCAACCTCGCCCAGCCCTTCAATATTCATCACCCCGCGGCTGCCCCAGTGCTCCAGCGTGCCCTGCAACACTGCCGGGCAATCCGCATTCACGCAGCGGTAGTCGGCCTCGCCTTCTTCGCGCACCGCAGGCTGGTGGCACACCGGGCACGCCGTGGGATACACAAACTTCTCCGTCCCTCGCGGGTGCTCCGCGTCCTCCACAATCTCCGCCACCTTGGGAATCACGTCGCCGCCCCGCTCCACCTTCACCCAGTCGCCGATCTTCAGCCCCATCCGCTCAATCCAGTCGGCGTTGTGCAGCGTGGCGCGGCTTATCGTCACCCCGCCCACAAACACCGGCCGCAGCATGGCCGTCGGCGTCAGCTTGCCGGTGCGTCCGGTGGTGATCATGATCCCTTCGAGCTTGGTCACCGCCTGCTCGGCGCTGAATTTGTAGGCAATGGCCCAGCGCGGCGCGCGCCCCGTGTAGCCCAGCCGCTGCTGCGTCGCCCGCGCGTCCACCTTCAGCACCACGCCGTCAATGTCGTAGCCCAGCGTGCGCCCTGCGCTCGCCCGCCGAGTGGATGAACTGCATCATCTGCTCCACCGTGTGCACCTTGCCGCGGTGCGGATTCACTCTGAAACCCAAGCGCCGTCAGCGCATCCAGCGTGGCCTCCTGTCCCGCCTCAAAATATTCGCCGCCGGTCAGCAGAAAATACGCAAAAAACACCAGCTTGCGGTTGGCCACAATCGAGGGCTCCAGGGTGCGAATGGTCCCCGCCGCCGCATTGCGCGGATTCACCGCCGGCGGCAATCCCTGCGCCTCGCGCTCCTTGTTCAGCGCCTCGAATCCCTTCTCCGGCATCACGATCTCGCCGCGCACTTCAAAATCCGCGGGCACGCCGGCCTTGCGCAGTTGCGCCGCCGTGATCGCCAGCGGCACGCTGCGAATCGTCCGCACGTTCGTGGTCACGTCCTCGCCCGTCTGCCCGTCGCCGCGCGTCAACCCACGCGCCAGCCGCGCACCGCCTTCCGGCGCAGCCTCATAGTGCAGTGCCATGCTCAGCCCGTCCAGCTTCAGCTCCGTGGTGTACTCCACCGGCGCGTCCCCGGCCAGCTCATGCACCCGCCGGTCCCAGTCCCGCAGCTCCTCTTCGGAGTAAGCATTGTCCAGGCTCAGCATCGCCCGCGAATGCCGCACCTTCTGGAACCCCTCCGCCGGCTTGCCGCCCACGCGCTGCGTCGGCGAGTCTGGCGTCAGCAGCTCCGGATGCTCCGCCTCAATCCGCTTCAGCTCGTTCACCAGCTTGTCGTATTGGGCGTCTGATACCTCCGGCGAATCCAGCACGTAGTAGAGGTGCTCATGCCGGCGAATCTCCGCGCGCAATTCCTCCGCGCGCGCCGCCGGATTTTTGTGCGAGTGTCCTTTCCCGTCCATGGGCAGGATTATAGGGCGCGAGACGCACCGGATCGCCGCCGCGCGATGAGCGGGCGACCGAGGAAGGATGTAGCGCCGGCCTCCCGGCCGGCTGTAGCGCGGACGTCCCCCGTCCGCGCTCTCCGTGCGTGGCCATTGGGCGCAGGGCAGGTCGGGCCGCCCCGCCGACTCGCCGATCCCCTCCGCTGCCGTACCATGAGTGGCAGGATATGGAACCCATCACGCATTTCTTAACCGGCGCCTGCATCGGCCGCGCCGGCTTCAACCGCAAGACCGCCTGCGCCACCATTGTCGCCACTTTAGCCGCCGAAGCCGCCGATCTCGACGTCTTCTGGGGTCTCGGCGGCCCGGTCGACGAGCTCAAGCACCATCGCGGCATCTCCCACACATTCCTCGGCGCGCCCTTCGTCGCCCTCGCCACCGTTGCCGTCGTCGGCGGTATCTACGCCTGGCGCCGGCACCGTCCCTCGTTCCGCCGCGCGCCCCATACTGAGAATCCGCTGCCACCCCTGCGCTGGCGCTGGCTCTTCCTCACCGCCCTCGTCGCCGCCCTCAGCCACATCCTCCTCGACTGGTCCAACAACTACGGCGTGCGCCCGTTCTTTCCCTTCAACGACCGCTGGTATGCCGGCAGCTTTATGTTCATCGCCGAGCCGGTTCTGTGGGCCATCCTCATCGTCGCCATCGTGCTGCCCTGGCTCTTCTCGCTCGCCGACCGCGAAATCGGCGCGCGCCGCACCCTCTTCCGCGGCCGCAACTGGGCCATTTTCGCGCTCTCCGCCGCCGTCGTCCTCGGCTGCTGGCGCTGGGCGGAGCACGCTCACGCCCGAGCCATGTTCGAGAACGTCCAGGTCACCACTGCGCCGGTCCTGCGCATGGCCTTCGAACCCTACCCCATCGATCCCTGGCGCTGGCACGCCATCATTGAAACCCCCCGCTATTACCAGACCGCCGAAATCAACACCCGCACCGGCTCCATCGATTCCGACCCGCAGACCGACATCCTCTACAAGCCCGAGGACACCTTCGCCGTCGAAGCCGCCAAGCGCACCTTCCTCGGCCGCGTCTACATGGACTGGGGCCGCTGGGCCGTGGTGCGCGACCTCGGCCAGTTTCCCGCGCCCGGCATCGCCCCGCCCAACCTGCTGCCCCAGCGCACCTGGACCACCGTGGAATTCTCTGACCTGCGCTTCGCCTACGCCTTCCGCCGCGGCGGCGCATCCAACCCGCCCGCCGGTCTCACCGGCTGGGTCTACATCGTCGACAATCGCGACGGCGGAGGCGAATCCATGGCCGGCCGCGAGCAAAAATAAAGCCGCCTCCATACTCCTGCCTCTGCTCTTGCTTTTCTTTCTGTCATTCCCCGCGGGGAATCTGCTTTTCCTCAATTCCTGATCCGCTCCAGCCGATGCCAGACCGCGTCGTAAAAAATGTTGGTCCTGTAAAACCCTCGGTGCTTTCCCCAACCTGCGTGGTTGACCGCCCCGCTTCTGACCCGCAAAATGAAAAGAGCCAGCCGTTTGACTGCCAGAAACAGCCCGGCGGTCTTCAAAGTCGAAATTCCCGAGGTCCTGATGCCCGCTTATCTCCTGCTCCTCGCCGCCGTGTTGAGCCGTCTACTGCCCCACGCACCTTGGTTCAACTTCACTGCCGTCGGCGGAGCCTTGCTCTACTTCGGCGCGCGCCGCCCCCTCCGCGAGATGCTCGCTCCCCTGGCCGCGCTCATCGCCACGGACGTCTGCCTCACCCTCTTCATTTACCACTACGCGTTCCACTGGCAGTTCTACGTGCTCACCTGGGCCTGGTATGCCGCCGCCATCCTGCTCGGCCGCATCCTGCTCTCCGGCCGCATCTCTCTGCCGCGCTTTGCCGCCGCCGTCATTCTCGGACCCACCTCGTTCTTTCTCCTGTCCAACTTCAGCGTGTGGCTGATGGGCACCATGTATCCGCGGACCGGCGCCGGCCTGCTCGCTTGCTATGCCGCCGCGCTTCCGTTCCACGGCCTCGAAAACGATATTCTATCCACCACCGTCGTCGCCGGCCTGGCCTTTGGCGTTCCCGTGCTGCTGCGCCGCCTGCGCGCGGAAAAACAAGCGGTTCCAGCCGGCGCGGCGCGCTAGCCCGGACATTGCGTCCTCTGCATTAATAACCCCGGCGGTCCTCCACCGGGGTTTCCTTCTTGCGTCGCCAAGCTGACAGAGTAAAATTCTCCCGGGGCACGATGCGGCGCAATCCTGCTTCCGCAATCCCGTAAGACTCTGTAGTTTCGCCCGGCAGTCGCTGCCGGCTTTTCCGCTCCTGAGGGATTTGCCTCGTTAGGAGTGCAAGCTGCTTTGCCTTGGCAATCCATTCCCCTTGGGCGACGCGCTAGACCCTCGTCCAGCCAAATCTTGAGATGAGCGAACAGGGCCCCGATCCGTACCAGTTCCTCCACGACAATGTCGATAGCGTTCCCCAACTCGAATCGCTGATTCTCCTGTGGAACAGCCGCCCCGTGGGATGGACTGAGGAAGAGCTTGCTTCCCGGCTGTATGCTCCGCCGGTGCAGGTCAGGGAAGTTCTGCGCGACCTCATGCGCCTCCAGATCGTCCAGGAAATTCCCGGCCCCCCCGTCAAGTACTCTTACCTTCCCCGATCGGATGAACAGGACGACTTGATGCGCGCAATCGACAACGCCTACCGCCGCGATCTGGTCAAAATTTCGACCATGATACACTCCAAAGCGTCTTCCCCGGTTCGAGAGTTCGCCAAGGCATTCCGCTTCAAAAAGGATTGAGAACAGTGGACGCTGCTCTTTACATCCTTACGTCCGTCACCATGCTCCTCTGCGCGGTTTTGCTGCTGCGCGCCTGGCAACGCGTGCGCCGCAGGCTGCTGCTCTGGTCGGGCCTCTGCTTCATCTGTCTCACCGTGGGCAATTTGCTTAAGTTTGCTGACCTGGTCGTTTTTGCCCAGACCGACCTCTACACCTGGCGCATGGCCACCAGTGCCCTCGCCATGATTCTTCTGCTATACGGGCTGATCTGGGAGAGCCGATGATTCCCGTCAGCCAGCTCGCCCCCATCAGCCATCCCACGCTGGACACGTTCCTGCTCGGGTTCATCTGCGCCAGCTCATTCGTCGCGGCGCTCTTTTTCCTCCGCTTCTGGCGAAGCACCCGCGACGGCCTCTTCCTGGCGTTCACAGTCTTCTTCGGCATTGAAGGCGCCAATGAGGCCTATACCATCACTCTCCGCCACCCCAATGTCGGCACCCTCGCGGTCACCATTGTCCGCCTGCTAGCGGTCCTCGGCATCCTTGTTGCCATTCTTTGGAAGAACGTGGCCGGGGAATAGTCTGTCTGATAGCAGTCCGTGGAAGAACCCTCGCAAATCGTAAATGTCGCGTCAGGGCACGACTTCAGTCGTGCCGCTCGCTGCCCCAAAAAGGATTTGGGCTTTAGCCCCCGAGGTCTTCGGCGTCGCCTCGAGCACCTTCGCGATTTTCCTCCGCAGCCAGTTCAGGCCTCGGGTGTGTTCTTCTTCACTTGCTCACCCGCCTGGCAACTCACCACCGCCCGCGCCGGCCCCCTGCTTTCTCCGCACCCACCACCACGCAAATCCAATCAGCGCCAGCCCGATCACCGCCAGCACCGCCGTCCGCGCATGGTGCGCCACCACGTTCACCACTCCCGGCCCCAGCTTGATCACCAGAAGGCTCAGCGTTAGCCAGCGCAGCATCCGGCCGCAGAAAACACTCAGCACAAACGCCCCCACCGGCATCTCAAAAACCCCGGCGGCAAACACAAACAGCTTCCACGGCGTCGGCGGCGGCATGCACGACGGAATCATCACCGCAAGAAACTCCTGCCGCTCAAACCGGAACCGCAGCTCGTCGAACCGCTTCCGGTTGATCCGCTTCAGCAGGAACAGCTCCCCGCCCGCGCGGCCGATCCAATAGGGCACCAGCCCGCCAATCGACGATCCCACCGACGCCAGCAGAACATAGGCCCAGAAGTGCCCGCGGTCGGCCCAAACCCACCCCGCGATAAACAGGTCCATCGGCACCGGGATGCTCGAGGAATCCAGCAGCGCCGCCGTCCCCGCTCCCAGGAACCCCAGCTTGATGATCGCCGGCAGAATGACCAGCTTCCATTTCGTCATCCACCCGGCAACTATCGGCTTCAAACAGTTCCCCTTCCGCCCGCATCCCGTCTCTGAATCGCGTCTCCAAACGTCCAATCAAAAAGATCATTGTACGTTCCCTGCCCACCATCCCTCGCCCGGCCCGTTTTGCCGGAATCTAAAGGGATGAGAGAATGGACGAAAGGACTTTAGCGGAGCCTGCGAGCCCGGTTCCCGTGGACGAATGCCCCTCAGCGTAGTGCCAACCAGCGAACCCTCCGGCTTGCCTCCGCCCAGCGACCCGGAACCAGGCGCTCCAACCCCCAGCGCTCCGGAATCGGCGTCGTCGCCGCCCTCTGAGCCGGAGCGGATCCGTCCCTCCATCGGCGGCTCGCGCTGGATCGACTACGACATGCACGAGCTCCTCGAGATGATCGGCGAGCTCGAAGACGAGCGCCGCTGGGCCCGCCTGCGCGAAGGCGCACTTTGGGCCGTCCTCATCCACGCCCTGCTCCTGCTCGCCATCTTCCTCCTTCCCAAATACGTCTGGGTTCCCCGCGTCATCCAGCCCAAAATCAGCGCCAACGACCAGAAGGATTGGACTTACCTCGACAGTCCCAGCGTCCCCGTGCCCCGTCCGCCCAAACTGGCCAAGCCTCCTCAAATCGACCGCAAAACCCTCGACGACATCCGCAAGTCCATCGAGCAGCCGCCCGCTCCCGCTCCCCAGGAGCAGGCCAAGGTGGAACAGCCCAAAATTGCTGAGCCCGAGCCCAAGCCGGCCCAGCCCCCCGTCATTCAGCCCAACCCCCAGTCGCAGTCGCCCATCACCGCGCCCCAGCCCAAGGCCGTTCCCCGGCCCAACTTCGCCATGGGCTCCCAGAACCCCGCCGACCAGCTCCGCGACGCCATGCGCGGCGCCTCCCAAAATCCCGGCTACGGCGTTCCCCAGGCGCCCACAGGCGGCCTCGCCCAGCATCCCGGCGCCGGCGGCGGCGCAACCATCATTTCTGACACCCAGGGCGTCGACTTCAACTCCTGGCTGCATCGCTGGTATTTCGACACCGAGCAAACATGGGATCCGCTGATTCCCGAGGAAGTCAACCCGCCCATTTACAAGCAGGGCCAGGTCATGATCCGCTTCAAGGTGGACCCCAACGGCCGCGTCATAGATATGCACCTTGAAGGCCGCTCTGGCGATACCGCGCTCGACCGCGCCGCCTGGGGCGCCATCACCGGCTCCAGCTACCCCCCGCTTCCCCGCGAATTCCACGGCCCCTGGATCGAGCTCCGCGCCGTATTCATGTACAACATGCGCGTGCAGTGACAGCGAACAGGGAACAGGGATCATAGATGCCGTCATCCTGAGCGGAGGTCGCCGCGGCGACCGGAGTCGAAGGACCTGCTTTTGCCCTTGCCCTTGCTTTTCTTTCTGTCATTCCCCGAAGGGAATCTGCTTTTCGAAGCTGTGCCCCGTGTATGACAGCGTCTCCCCTTGTCAACTGAAAACGCGCAGGGCTTCCGGTGGTGGTCGGGATGGTGTCAAGGGCGCCGTACTTTGGCGTTCATCTTGACCCTTGACACCATCCCGGCCACTGCCACCATCGAGCTCGGTTCGAATCGCGGACGTACTTTCCGAGATTCGAACCATGGTTGGAATACCGTCTTGCATTGCTAAACGAGCCCGAGCTCGCACCTTGATTCAAGTTGTTAACCGCTCTCCATCCTCAGCGTTGTTGATACAACTGGGGAGGAGAGACTTGCCCATGCCTGCCAACCAAAGATCCACTTCGTTGTTGCTTTTGGCTGCTGTTGCAGTGCCTCTGGTCTATTTCGGCGTTCAACTCATCGCTGCGCCCTGGTATCCCGGATACAGTTTCGCCAACGATACGGCCAGCATGCTTGGAACCACCGCTTCGCTCCATCCAGGCGTCTTCAACAATGGCGCGATTCTCGACGGGATCGCCGGATTCTTCGGAGCAGCCGGCCTATTCCTTGGCCTTTCCGGCCTGGCAGGCAAATGGCTTCGCGCCCTCGTCGCCTTGGGTGTGCTCTCCGGTGCGGTCCTCTCGCTCAAAGCCGGGCTGTTCCCAATGCCGGATCCGCGTCATGCTTCGTGGCAGTTTCTGCTTCTTCCCATCCTGCTCACGCCGCCTCTCCTGCTCGCCGCCACGTGGCGAATCTCGACAGGGTTGAGGATTTATCTGTCGGCCGATATGGCTTGTCTGCTTCTCATGATTCCCATGATGATGCACCGCATGGCGCCAATTTGGCCGGAGGGGACAACGCAAAGAGTGTTTGCACTGGTAGCAATGCTCCCGATCGGGGTGGTCGCCCTCGTCCTTTTAAGAAGGAGGCACTCCGCGGAGCGCCTCCCGATGCAGAATCGCGTGCATGCCTAATACAGGCCGCCGCGAAACCCGATCGTTCGGCGGGCGCCCCACCCTGCGGTGGGTGCCCCATCCTAACCGCACTCTTTGCGGTTAGGGTGGGAAACGAGGATCCCCGCCCCCTTATCATTCCCGCCCGTCCCCTTAGCCGCCGTCATCCTCAGCGGAGGTCGTCGCGGCGACCGGAGTCGAAGGACCTGCACTGCTTTTGCCCTTGCTTTTGCTTTTCTTTCTGTCATTCCCGCCGGGAATCTGCTTTTCGAGCATCTTTTCTGCACCAATATGAGTGCAAATCCCCAACCCGCCCCCACAAAGTCAATACACACTGTCTGTGGAAATCGCTATAGTAAACAGAAAAAATAGAGAAAAAGTTCTTGTCTATAACATCAGTCTTAAGTATTTCAGGGAGTATCATTCAAATTGGCGGACAAACTGCCATCCGCACAATCTTTTTGAAGGGCACGGCCAAAAGCCGTGCCCTTCGCATTCTCCAGCCGAAAACCCCGCGCAAATCTGTGCACTTTGAGGGCGTAAATCTCTCAATCTGCTTCACATCGCCGTTTTTTATTTCGCGCATTTCTGCACCAAGGAGAAAACCAATGTCGCAATCCGAAGAAATCACCCCCGACGTCTACACCCAAACCATCGAGCGCTGCGCCGCAGCCTATCACCGCGTCCGCGCCGAGCTGCCCCAGGGCGCCACCTACTTCGAGGACCAGGAAAACAGCCATAAGGCCTTTCTAGCCTTCGCCGCCGAGCTGCCCATCCTCCGCGATCCCGACTCCTTCCAGCTCTACGTCGCCTGCATCGGCAAGGGCGCAGCCATCGACATTGTCGACATCGGCCGCTTCTGTCACATCGCCCAAACCGCCATGGCCGTATGGAAAATCGCCAACCTCACCATCTCGGCCTTCCAGGCGGCGGAGCGCGCAGCGCAGGAAAAGGCCCAAAAACAGGCCACCCCCCTGTACCTTTGATTTCACCTACAAGCTGTGTTAAGCAGTAGGGACTCGGCCGCCGGTCGGGAGCGCCAACGCCCCCCAGCGCCAATCGAGCACCAGGGGAGGACCTGCGCCCTGATGCGGTGGTCCGTGGCGAAAATCCAGTAGGAAGTTCGCGCCCGGCAACGGAGCGCCAGTACAGGGATTGATGTTCGACACGGCGGGTCGAGATCACATCGAGAGCCCGCGCGGGGCGGTCGTGGAAACATTGCTGGAACACGGTTTTGCCGTGTTTTCCATCAACCCCAAGCAACTGGACCGGTTCCGCGACCGCTATTCGCCGGCCGGAGCCAAGGACGACCGTCGCGATGCTTTCGTGCTGGCCGATGCGCTGCGCACCGACATGCACTGCTTCCACCTGGTCAAGCTCGATGAGCCGGTGATGATCCGGCTTCGCGAACTGTCCCGGCTGGACGATGAGCTGGCCCAGGAGCAGAATCGCGCCGTCCACCGCCTGCGCGAACAGTTCCATCGCTTCTTTCCGCAACTGCTCCAGCTATGCCAGTCCGCCGATGAACCCTGGCTGTGGGATCTGTTGGAATCGGCTCCCTGGCCAGCCCGCGCCGCCCGGCTCACCGAAGCCAGGATCGCCCGGCTGCTCCAGCAGCATCGCATCCGCCGCATCACGGCTGCCGAGGTGAGCGCGGTGCTGAAAACCAAACCCCTCACCCTGGCCCCCGGCGCCGCCATCGAACATGCCTTGCTTCTGCTGCCAAGGCTGCGCCTGCTGCTTCAGCAACGCACCGATCTGGCCAGGCGAATCGGCGCCCTGCTGGAGGAATTGGCCACCCCAGACGAAGGGCAACAAGAGCATCGTGACGCCGCCATCCTTCTCTCCTTGCCGGGACTGGGAAGAAAAGTCGCCGCCACGATGCTCAGCGAGGCCTCGCAAGCCATCGCGGAAAGAGATTACCACGCCCTGCGTTCTTATAGCGGCACCGCACCCATTACAAAGCAGAGCGGCAAAAAGAAAATCGTGATCATGCGCCGCAGCGCCAATGAGCGGTTGCGCAAGGGCTCTACCACTGGGCAAGAACCAGTGTCGTCTGGCATCCGGCAAGCAAGAATGCCTATGCGCAACTCCGGGCTCGCGGCCACTCCCACGGCAGAGCCTTGCGCAGCATGGCGGATCGGTGGCTCAAAGTACTCACCTCCATGCTCTCAAACAGAACTCTCTTCGATCCCCAACGAAGGGCCGCTTGATGCTGCGGCTCCTCGGCCCCCCGACCGGAGGCCGGGTCCCTACTGCCTAACACTTGACAAAGGGTAGGAAGTCCTCCCCTCCAAAGGTAACCAGTCCTCCCCTCCAAAGGTAACCAGTCCCAGGTCCCAACCAGCAGCCAAGGTCGGCGACGCGCTCCAATACGCCCTCGCCCATCTGCCAATGTTTGAGGTGCAAAAGCAGCACTTCCAAGCACTTAGGAGCAAGGGCATGATCCTCCCCTGCGATCGCGAACTGCGCGACAACCCTCTCGCCGCCCTTCATTTCTGCCGCATGAACGAGGAACTGCTCCGCCAGGATGTCCTGGCCAGCATTCCGCCCAGTCCCCAGCCAGGCCCCGATCCCGCGCCCGAACAGTCTCCGGCCTCCAAGCAGGCCGCCTGAGCAGGTTTTTAGGCCAAAAATAAGGCGGATTCGCCCCGGAAACTCCCCGAACCGGCCAACAGCGAACCACCCCCAAAACCACCCGCACCCCATCCCCATCCAAAAAAACAGCGTATGTATAAACAAATAAACAGCTTAGCTAAGAACACAACCTAAGCCATCAGCTGTTGCCTGTTCCCTATCACCTGTTCACCCAGCCTGAACCAGGATGCAGGTGATGTTGTCGTTTCCGCCATTGTTGTTGGCGGTGGCGATCAGTTTGATGGCGCGCTCCTCAAGACTGCCTCCGGCAATGAGGATGGCCTGAATCTCCTCGTCGGGAACCTCGCGGGTAAGCCCGTCGGAGCAGAGCAGGAAGATGTCGCCGGCAGCGGCCTCGAGCTGGAAAAAATCGCCGATAACGGAGCTCTGCGTGCCCAGGGCGCGGGTGATCACGTTGCGGAAGGGCGAGCGGAGCGCGTCGGAGGGGGTCATGAGGCCGTGCCGAACCTGCTCCTCCACCAGGGAGTGGTCAAGGGTGAGTTGCTCCAGGATGCCGTCGCGGAGGCGGTAGCTGCGGCTGTCGCCGACATTGATGACCCATGCCTCGGCGCCGCGGACCACGAGGGCCACCATGGTGGTGCCCATGCCGCTCAGTTGTATATCGCCCTGGGCGCGGCCAAACACCGCTTCGTTGGCTGCGTTCACCGCTGCTTCCGCCAGATCGGGGAAAGGTGTGGAGCGCGCGCGGAGGGCGCGGAGCGTCTCTTTCACGGCAATGGAGCTGGCCACTTCGCCGGCGGCAGCGCCGCCCATGCCATCGCAGACCACGAAGACGCCGTCTTCCAGCGAGTAGGCAAACGCGTCCTCGTTGGAGGGCCGCTTGCGGCCGCGGTCGGTAATTGCTGCGGCGCTCAAGTGGACCCCAGCCGTGCTCAAGAGAATCCTCCCGCTGGACAGTGTAACGGGTGAAGGCGGGGCGGGGGAAACCAGGGGCCAGGGAACTGGGGACCAAGGGACAGTGGGACAGAGGGACTAGGAACCAGGAACCAAGGGACTGAGAGAGCGAGCACCAGCTTGGGGCTGCTCCCCCAAAGCGGTTATTGCGCACTGACTTGTGAGTTCCCTAGCATGGATGCACTTTTTCCTTGCGGAGAATGACTTATGCCGAGTTACACCGAGTATCTACCCGCTCTCAATAGTCCGGCCAATGCCGTAACTCTGATGCGCTATGGTGCAGTAGCTGCTGGATTGAATGCGTTGTTGGCCGCTGCGATCGGTATCGCAGCTATCGGCCTGGCGCATCCGGTGATGGGCATGGACGCGTGGATCCTGGCGGATGCGGCGGTGTTCGCGGTCATAACCTGGCGTGTATATTGCCAGTCTCTTCCTTGGGCAATTCTGGGCCTGGCGCTGTTCGCGCTGGAAGAGATTTTCAAACTCGCGAGTCACCCAAGTATTATGGGGATGGTTTCGACGATAGCTGGGGCCGTCCTATGGGGACCGTGTTACGTGTACGCCGTGCGGGGTGGTCTCTATCTGCGGGAAAAGAAACTGGTATCTGAGGGCGCGACAGAGGCGCGTGCCAAGGCGCCGCGTGCCAAGGAAGTGCGTGCCAAGGAAGCGCCTGCCAAAGAAGCGCGCAGCAGTCGCGGGCCGGCGCCGGCGCCCAAAGCCACTCAGGACGACTACGACGAGTTCCTCGTCTACCTGCGCCAAAAGGGTCGCCGTTTCCAGCGTGCCGGACGGACCGTGCAGGAGGAATTCGCTGTCTGGCGGGCGCACCACCCCAGGAAGCTCCCGCAGGTAGAGCAGACGCAGGAAGTGGGAGTAGGCAGCGGGGAGTAGAAAGACAGGGACCGAGGGACCAAGGGACCAAGGTTCTTCAATCCCCGGTGTACTCCCTACTCCCTAATCCACACTCCCTGGCTCTTTAGTTCTTGCTGCTTTTTGCCTGCTGGTTGGCTGCGGGGATGGGCTGCGGGGCGGGCAGATTGAAGACCTGGATGTTGCCGTCCATGAGAATGGCGGCGCGGCGGCCGGAGGGCGACAGGGCCACGTTGCCGCCGGCGTCGAAGATGGGGCTGGCGGCGGCGCGCAGCACCAGCTTGCCGGTGGCGGCGTCGAATACCTGGACATCCTGGCCCTTGATGTCATCGGGCGAGAGCGGCATGGACGCGTTGACGGCATGATCCACCACGAGGGCTTCGCGGGCGAAGCGCAGGCCGTTGGCGCTGGAGACGATGACGGGCCAGACGTCGGGGCCGGGATCGAGGTTCTGCCAGAGGCGGCGGCCATCGAGCGCATACGCATAGAGGTGCGGGTCGCCGGAGGAGCCGCAGGCGGTGGCAAGGAACTCGCTCGCCGACAGGAAGCTCAAAAAAGGCGTGCAAACGGAATCCACCGTGCCCGCGGGAGTCTTGCCGCCGGTGAAGTGGTTGAAGTTCAGTTGCCAGGCCATTCCGGTGCCGCGAACCGATTCAAGAAAGCCGTCCGCGCCGATGGGAAGGTGGACGGCCTCATCGACGTGGCTGACCAGCATCACTTGGCCGGTGCTGCGCGCAATGATCCTGAGGACAAGGTCCTTATCTTTACCGGCGGAGGAGTCTGGCGGATCGGTGGTGACGGTTGCGGAGGCGCTGGCCGGGCTGCCCACTGCGGTGGGGCTGCCCACTCCGGTGGGGCTGCCCATGGTATCGGCCGTGGGCTTGGCATTGGGCGCCTCGAGAGAGCCGGTGACCAGGAAATGCCCCGAGGGATCGACCTCAACCCAGATGACCTGACCGGGAAACCTTAGCCACGGCTTGGGCTGGAGGGATGCATTGCCGAGCTTGAGCTGGTCCTGATCGCGGAGTATGAATTCGCCGGCGGAGAGCGGGTAAAGGTACCGGTCGCGGTCATGGAGGGTCCACACCTGCTCCGCTTCCACGTTGCCTTGGGGAAGGCCGAGGACGAGGGCGCGAATTTCGCGCACTTCATCGGGATCGGCCTGGCTGTTGCCGGCGCGATTCAGGAGGCCGGGGACGCGAAAGGTGAAGAGGATGCGGTTTTCATCGAGGAAGTCGAGCGAGACCAGGGCATTGCGCATGCCCAGGTAAAAGAGGCCGGGGGCGGAGAAGCCAAGCGGCTCGGCGGCTATGGTGAGCGCCGGCTGGAGGGTGGCGCGAACCCGCTGATCCTGGGGCGCGGCGGCGGGCTTCTTTTTGGCGGCAATGGTTGAGGGATAGAGGAGGGCCAGCCCGAGGATCGGGATAAGCCAGAGATTCGCCCGCGAAAGCCGGTATGCCATCGTTGCTATTTTCGCGCAGAAGGGGGTCGGGTGTCAGGTGGCAGCGTTCAGTGTTCAGTGGTCTGTATTCAGTGGTCAGTGTCAGCACTCGCCCT